>CAZWLP010000041.1:0-21538 GCA_964634565.1 uncultured Rikenellaceae bacterium
TTTTATCTTTGCCTGGCTCAGCATGGTAATAATTAATGGTATCCTATCATTTATGCTGAATCCCGGGGAATGGAGCCAAAGCGGTAATTTCTGGCATGGTTTCTTTAATCCAAATTATATCCCATCACTTATCTTCAGAACATCTATCGCTGTAATTATTGCCGGTATTTTTGGGCTGGTTACGGCTGCATACAAAAAGGATGAAGATCTTCGCCGAAGAATTTTTGCATATTGTGCCAAGTGGATGTACTTCCCATTGATAGTGCTTGCAGTTTCCGGCTTCTTCTACTACTCAACAATAAGCAATGAATCGTACAATAATGTATTTTTCTTTAATCCCGAAAGCCGCTTTTTTCAACAGTTAATAATTGATGCCAGCATACTGCTGTTCGGTCTGGGCCTTTTTACCTTAATTAAATTTAATTGCAGGTTGCAGAAACCCATCATCTTTATCATGGTTGCTATAACCTTTGCCTGGATGGGAGGATATGAATATCTCCGGGAGATTGCCCGTAAACCATATGTTATTTATAACACTATGTACTCAAATGGCATCCGTCCATCAGAGATAAGTTCAATAAGTGAGGCCGGGTTTCTGACAACAGCAAAATGGACCAGTATATCTGAGCTTAGCGACGACAATATTATTGAAGCAGGAGAAGAAATATTTAAATTCCAGTGTCATAGCTGCCATACTATTGATAACTACAATGGTGTTGCAGATAAGGTAGAAAGATTTACTCTGAGAGGCATTGAAGCTCAGCTCACAGGGATGGGGAAAGTAAATACCTATATGCCTCCATTTGCTGGCTCTGAAGCCGAAAAACATGCCCTTGCAAGCTTCCTGTATTATAAAGTACTTGGTAAGGAATTAACATCTGAAAAGCTATATAAACCACCCACCCTCACTCATGAAGTACCCCCTTTTGATCCGATAAACGACGATTATGTTCTGCTGGTATGGAATGACCTTGGTATGCACTGCATATCAGATGATGAAGCTTATTTCTCATTCCTGCCCCCTGCAAACACCTTTAATGCCCAGCTGGTGAAAAGAGGTTCTAAACCACAGATTATTACCGATGGGGTAAAGATTGAATACGAAGTTGAGGCCCAGCATAGTAATCCTCTGAATCATTCAAAATTCTGGGAATATGATGAACTTACTTATGGGGTGGACCTTGAAGATGGAGTCGGACTTGCGGGCTTTGGACTTAAGGGTGAGATGCAAGCCGAAACAGACAGGTTTTTTGCTAAGTGGATTCCCGTTCTGCCATACAGGGATGACAATAAATACAGTCCCTACCCCATCTTTACATTTACTGCAACAAATGATAATGGTGAAAAAATTGCAATGACTAAGGCTGTTGCTCCTACATCCACAGAGATGGGATGCAGAAACTGTCATGGAGGAGGATGGGCCTGGAATGATGTATCAGGAGTAGCCCGTGAGACATCCGTTAATATTCTTGCGGCACACGACAGGTATAACGGGACAACTCTGCTTGAAGATGCTGAGAACGGACAACCCCACTTATGCCAGTCTTGTCATGCAGATCCCGCAGTGGGAGCACCAGGAAAACCGGATATAATGAATTTTTCTTCTGCAATTCATGGTTTCCATGCAAACTATCTCAGCGATCAGTATGTTGAAGCCTGCAATATGTGTCACCCGTCGAGAGAAGATGGCAATACTAAATGCATAAGAGGAAGACATTCAGACTTTCTTGACTGCACAAGCTGTCATGGGACAATTGAAGATCATGCTCTTGCACTTCTGGCAGGCGAATCGGATAAAAGAGCAGCCAGACGCCTGTCGGCAGGATTATTGCCCTTTTCAGTTGCAACAAAAGACGAGATACAGGGCAGAACTCCATGGCTGATGGAACCTGACTGTAAGGGATGTCATACTAATTTTGATATTAAGAACGATGGTTTTTTTGGATCGTTTAATAAGTGGGCTCCGGGATTCTCTGCTTTATATCGTAACAGAACAGACAATATGGGCATGATGTGCATATCGTGTCACGGATCGACACATGCCATTTACGGGGCTGTAAATATATACGACAGACAACGTGACAATATCCAGCCCTTGCAGTACCAGGGTGTGGCCGGCACTATTGGAACGGATAATAACTGTATAGTATGTCATAAGAAAAAAATGAACACCAGCGGTCACCACCGTAACCAGGTAAACAGGCCTGTGCCATCGGCCGTTGTGGAATAATAAATATTAGTTAACCTGTTAAATTGAATAAGCAATGAGACGGATAACATTATTTCTTCTACTTAGCCTTATTCTTGGATCTGTATATGCTCATCCATGGAAGCCGGCACATTTTGTTATTATTGACACCGATGCAGGAATTGATGATATGAGAGCTATCTCGATGCTTCTTGCCTCCAATGATGTTAAAGTACTTGGGATAGTAGTCTCGGGAGGAGCATTATCTCCCTATGATGGATATAAAAAAGTTAAGAGTATGCTTAATTCCTACCATCACGAAGGGATACCTGTAGCGATAAATTATAATATCAGGGGGCATGACATGCCTGTACCACTTGCTCTTAACTGGGGCATTGAAGAAGAACTCAATGTTCCCGGAACAAATGGTTTTAATAAACTCTGTAAATCACTCTGCGAATCTGGCAGCGACAAGATCAGCTTTATCTCACTCGGTTCATTAAATTCAATCGCCGAGCTTGTAAACGGAGGTGTAATTGATGAAGAAAGAATTAAAGAAATACTATGGAGCTCCAATAGTCTTAACAAGCTAAATGGTTTTAATGCCGGTATAGATATAAGATCAGTAAACCGCATTTTAAAAGGCAGTATCCCCCTTATTGCAGTCGGTTACCCGGCTGGAGAATTTTATGATAAGGACTTTATTAAAGATCTTGATAATATAAACAACAGGTATGCAAAAAAAATATCTGAGATTATCAGTGCCAACCCTGACCTGAAAGATCACAGTTTTGCAGCTAGCGCTGCAGACGAAATGATTGCTGTTTATCTGCATCGACCTGACCTTTTTACCAGTTCGCAGGCAAGAAAACATACTTTTATGAAACCTGGAAGCATGGATGATTTAAAAAAATCTGCACTTACAATATTTGAGGGAGGAATAGTAGCAGGTCGCCAGGTTATAAAGTCCCTGCCTCGTGATACCTCTTTTTATCAGCCTGATATACAGCCATATATTTCCGAAATAATTGCAAGTCACGGCCTTCAGGAATGGGAATGTGGGGTCCTTGCAAATGAAATACATCGTCACCTTGGAATATATTCAATTATCGGAGTTAAAATGGGAATAAGAGCTCTCGAATATTTCGGCGCGGGGGTAGACGAACTGGAAATAATATCCTCAGCAGGTTCTTCACCTCCAATTAGCTGTATGAATGATGGATTACAGGTAAGCACAGGGGCAACTACGGGACATGGACTATTAACTGTTGATCCGTCATTACTGGAGGCATCGGCTATATTTAAACACTATGGAGAGAGTATCAGAATAAGTCTGAAAGAAGATCTTGCACGGAAAATTTCCGAAGAGCTGAGAGAGCTGAGTATAGTAAATGGCTTAGACAGTGATATATACTGGGAGATAGTAAGACAGAGGGCGATACTTCACTGGAAGAATCTCGACAAATATGAAATCTTCGATATAGAAGCACTAAACTAACAGCTATTAAATATCACTTAGTTTTATCAGCCTGTCTTCCCTGATGCCTTTTGGTGTATCCTTCAGGGTGCAGCATTCTGTATTTAAATCATGCTCAAAAAAGAGAATATATCCCTTATCAAGACTTTCTTTTAATATTGATTCCTTCTCTTCGATTGTTGCAAGCTGATCAATATCATAACTCATATTCCATAATAATGGGATATGTGCAACAGTAGGTATAAGATCAGCCGCAAATATCACTTTTGTGTCTTTGTAATCAAGTACGGGTATTATCTGTCCCGGGGTATGCCCATTAACAATCCTGACAGATACTCCCTTGAATAGTTCACCCTCATCATCTATAAACCTTAAATGCCCGCTGTCCATCATGGGCAGTAAATTATCTTCAGGATATGCGCTTGCTTCCCTTATATTAGGATTAACAGCCCACTCCCATTGCCTTCTGCTAACCCAGTAATCAGCATTCGGGAAAGTAAGTTCAAACCCCGATCCCGTTTTACTTCTTTTTACTCCCCCTCCACAATGATCTGCATGGAGATGTGTTAGTATTACGTCGCTTATATCCTCAGGATTATAGCCAGCCTTTTTTATCCCACCCAAAAGTCCGTCGCCTCCATATTGATATGTATGCCTGAAATACTTCTCACTCTGTTTATCCCCATAGCCATTGTCAAGCAAAACAATTTTTTCACCATTATCAATTAATACAGATCGCAAAGCCATACTTATCAGGTTATTATCGTCTGCCGGGTATTTATGAATCCATAATGACTTTGGAATAACTCCAAACATTGCACCGCCATCCACCTTGAAATTCGAAATATGTACGGGAAATATTTTCATAGTAATTATCTTTAGACACAAATATATTAAAAGGTTGAAAAGATTTAAATTGAGGTTAAAAGGTTTAACAACAGCTTTGGCATAACAGTTCACCGATTTAATAAAAAAATGAGAATACATTTTATAGCAATTGGCGGAGCAGTAATGCATAACCTTGCCATTGCGCTTCACAAAAAGGGTAATATTGTTACCGGGTCTGACGATGAAATCTTTGAGCCCTCCAGGTCTCGTCTGAAAGAAGCAGGATTATTGCCGGATCGACCTGGATGGAACGATAAATTAATAAGCACGGAAATAGATGTGCTTATTCTGGGCATGCATGCAAGGGATGATAACCCGGAATTAATCAAAGCCCGGGCATTAAACCTGGATATTAAATCATTTCCTGAATTTCTATACCAGGAAACTAAGGATAAGCTGAGAATAGTTATTGGAGGGAGTCATGGCAAAACCACCATAACCTCTATGATAATGCATGTATTAAAATCATCGGGTATTAGATTTGACTATATGGTTGGATCCATTATTGAGGGATTTGATACTATGGTGGGCCTTGATGAGAGGTCTGAGATTGCTGTATTTGAAGGAGACGAGTACCTTACCTCAACGCTTGACAGACGACCAAAATTCCATCTCTACAATCCCGATATAGCAGTTATCTCAGGCATTGCATGGGATCATATAAATGTATTCCCCGAATTTGATACCTACGTTGAACAATTCAGGATCTTTACTGATAAGATTAGCTCAGGAGGAACTCTTATCTACTATGAAGATGATAAGCATGTAGAATCTGTCGCCAGGGATGCGCGCGATGATATAAAAAAGATCCCCTATTCGATACATAAGTACACAAACGGTCCTGACGGGTGTGCAATCAATTATAATAACAAAGAATATCTTTTAAATATCTTTGGTGAGCATAATATGCAGAACCTTAATGCAGCAAGAAAAGTCTGCGAGCAGATAGGCATAGAGGGTGATAACTTTCTGAGAACAATTTCTGTATTTAAAGGGTCGGCTAAAAGGTTACAGCTGCTCAGAAAAAATAATAATGCTGCATTTTACCTTGATTTCGCACACGCGCCTTCCAAGCTTAGGGCAAGTGTCAGGGCTATTGCAGAAAGATATCCTGAACATAAAAAAATATGCTGCTTCGAGCTTCATACCTTTAGCAGCCTTAACCACGATTTCCTGAAAGAATACAAAGATTGTCTTAAAGACTCAGATATAGGATATATATATTTCAACCCTGAGGTTTTGATTCACAAAAACCTGGATCCCTTATCCAAAGATTATATAGCAGATATGTTTGGAGAAGGCGCAACAAAAGTTTTTGACGACTCCATAATGCTAATCTCATCTCTGGAAAATGAAAAATCGGATAGAGTAGTATATTTGTTTATGAGTTCAGGTAATTTTAACGGAACTGATTTCAGGGCAGTTTCGGAAAGGCTAATTTCAGAGGATTAATAAATAGGATTTAAGACTTATGGAATCATCAACCGTTATTTATGCTTTTTTACTAACCTTATTTGCAGGACTATCGACAGGTATTGGAAGTGCGCTGGCATTCTTTACTAATAAAACCAATACCAAATTTTTATCAGTAAGTCTTGGATTCTCAGCAGGAGTAATGATATATGTATCCTTTGTTGAGATTTTATCTAAGGCAAATAGTTCGCTTACGCTGTTTCTGGGAGAGGTTAAAGGAGGATGGATAACTATTGCCTCATTTTTTGGCGGAATATTATTTATTGCCCTCATCGACAAACTAATACCATCGGTCGAAAACCCTCACGAAATTAAAAAGGTTGAGGACATGACAAAGAAACACTCAGATAAACGACTGATGAGAATGGGACTGTTTACAGCCCTGGTTATCGGGATACATAACTTTCCCGAAGGCCTTGCCACTTTTACGGCAGCTCTGAATGATATTGAACTTGGAATTGCAATTGCTGTTGCTATAGCAATCCATAATATCCCTGAAGGCATAGCAGTATCGGTTCCGGTCTACTATGCAACAGGAAGCCGAAAGAAGGCCTTTACACTTTCGTTTCTCAGTGGTCTGGCCGAGCCAATAGGCGCTATTGTTGGATATTTGCTTCTTATGCCATTTATGAACGATATGGTATTTGGAATTCTTTTTGCTTCAGTAGCAGGAATTATGGTATTTATTTCGCTTGATGAACTCCTGCCCGCGGCGAGAGAATACGGAGAACATCATTTATCAATCTACGGACTTCTTGCCGGAATGGCAGTTATGGCACTAAGCCTCCAATTACTTTAAGAGGAATTTTTTTCGTTTGAAAAAGCAACTTTTTATATATAGTTTTGTCACTCAAAATAAATAAGCAAAATTATTATGAAAAGAATATTATTAATAATCGTATTGATCTCAGGATTAGGATTAGCTGCTAAGGCCCAGGATTACAGAACAGCTGCCGGACTGAGATTTGGTTATCCATACGGAGTGACAGTCAAGCATTTTTTGAATGAAACAAATGCAGTTGAAGGTATCCTTGCCGGGAGCTACGGGGGATTTGTTATTACAGGCTTATATGAAAATGAGCATTGGACAGGATGGTATCCGGGTATTAACTGGTACTGGGGATTTGGAGCACACCTGGGTTTCTGGGACGCCAACCCATGGGTGTCGGGTGATGGAGGCGGAGTACTTGGAGCTGATTTTGTTATTGGCCTGGAGTATACTTTTGACGAAGTTCCCATAGGCTTATCACTGGATATTATTCCTACCATAAATATTATTGGCGGTAATGGATGGGCTCCCCAATCAGCACTGTCGATACGCTATGTTTTCTAGATTAGATCTATTACCTGCAGACAGATATTTTGCTGCTCTAGTTTTTTAAATAAAGATTTGGACATTAAAAAAAATAATATTTTCTTTGCATGCGCAAAATTAAACAATGATGGTCCGTTCGTCTAGGGGTTAGGACGCCAGGTTTTCATCCTGGTAACAGGGGTTCGATTCCCCTACGGACTACAAAATATTCAGATTGAATTAACAGAGAGAGAAAACATGGCAAACCATCTATCAGCAAAGAAAAGAATAAGGCAGACCGAAGCACGTAAAGTGCATAACAGGTATTTTGCCAGGACAATGCGTAATGCAGTCAAAGATCTTCGCAATACTACCAATAAAGAAGAAGCCACCACTCTCTTCCCAAAGGTTAGCTCAATGATTGACAGGCTCGTAAAAACAAATATTATTCATAAGAATAAGGCTGCAAACCTGAAATCATCACTGGCAAAGCACGTAGATAGTCTTTAATATAAAATCATTATATAATCATCCCGGTCGATTTTCGATCGGGATTTTTTTTATCCCTTCTCAGATATTAACTATCTTGTAGTTGGAATAAAAAATAAAGCTGCATGTCTTTAAGTATAAAAGACTGGGCTGTTGAAGACAGACCCAGAGAAAAGATTCTGTATAAGGGGATCTTTGCATTAAGTGATGCCGAACTTATAGCTATCCTTATTGGATCGGGTAATAGTAACCAATCTGCTGTAGACCTTGCAAGAGATATAATTAAGCTGGCCGACAATAATCTTAATAAGCTGGGGAAGCTTGGAATTGAGGACCTTCAAAAGCTAAAAGGAATTGGGAGAGCCAAGGCAATAAATATACTTGCTGCCCTCGAGCTGGGAAGAAGGAGAAAGGCCTCAGAAATAAATGATGAAAGTGTAATAAGATCCAGTAATGATGTTTATACAATCTTCCATCCCCTTCTCTCGGATCTGAAATATGAGGAATTCTGGTTAATATACCTTAATAGAGCAAACAGGGTAATAAGCAGGTTGAAAATCAGCCAGGGAGGTATAAGCGGAACTATTACAGATGTGCGCCTTATAATGAAAAAGGCACTTGAGATTCTTGCCTCTTCAATAATTATATGTCATAATCATCCATCCGGAAATAAAGAGCCAAGCGAGGCAGATAAAAGAATTACTGCAAAAATAAAAGAGGCCTCAGGCTATTTTGATATATCCCTGCTCGATCACCTGATCGTCGCCGATAATGGCTATTTCAGCTTTGCCGACAATGGAATTCTATAATACAAAGCTCCCCTTTGAAGGGACAATAAAAACATCCATACAGGCCCTGTAAAAGTGGGGCCGTAAGTCGTGACCTAGGCCAGATTATTTAACAGACTTTGAACTGTTGTTTTGAGAACGGGGTGAATAAAATCCGGGGCTATCTCATTTATTGGCTCCAGAACAAACCTTCTTTTCTCCATTAATGGATGAGGGATGCTTAGCTGCTCAGAGGCAACAACCAGATCATCATAAAATATTATATCTACATCTATCGGCCTGTCGCTATATCCAGCTTCAGGCTTCCTCCTTCCCATTGTCTGTTCAATTTTATTTATGGCCTTCAACAGGTCTTCCGGCAAAAAAGATGTATTAATACATAAAGCCATATTAAGAAATTTATTCTGACTCTTATACCCCCAGGCTTCAGTTTCATAAATCGCCGAAGTAATTAATATATTCCCTATATCAGCTTCAATCAGTGAAATAGCTTTTTCAAGAGACTTTCTTCTGTCTCCCAGATTACTGCCGAGTGAGAGAAATACCCTGGCCATAATTTTTTATGCTTTGACAATGAATTGTAAATATATTAAATACGATTCAACCTTTATCTCTTGAATATGTTTTTTATATATTTATGGTCCCTTAACAATCGCCAAATCTCTAAATAATAATATATTAATTATGAAAAGTTTTTTAAAATATACTTTAGCAACAGTAACTGGTTTATTCCTGGCCAGCATTCTCTTCTTTATCATCTTTTTTGTAAGCATGGGCATTTTTGTTGCATCTGCCGATAAGCCGGCCACAATCAGTGAAAACTCTGTTCTGGTACTCAATACAGCAATTCAGATCCATGAACGTGGCAATAATGATCCTTTTGCCAGCTTTGACCCGATGAGCTTCACAATGAAGCCAGCTCCCGGGCTAAACGATATTATCTCGAACCTGCAAAAGGCTTCGAGAGATAATAACATTAAAGGTGTCCTGATAGAAAATGGGCCAATGATGCACGGCTGGGGAACAGCAAGGGAAATCCGCGAGGCTCTTCTGAAATTTAAGGAATCCGGAAAATTTGTTATATCCTATACTGACTATTACCTGACACAGGAATCCTACTATATCTCAACAGCCGCCGATAAGGTATATTTAAACCCTGTTGCCATGATGGAGTTTAAGGGAATCGGAAGCGAAGTAATGTTTTATAAGGAAGCGCTAAAAAAAATTGGGGTAGAAGTTCAGGTTATAAGGCATGGCAGGTTTAAAGGAGCAGTTGAGCCTTTTATGGGTACAAGTCTGAGCGAAGAGAACCGAATGCAGATAGATAAATATATTAATGGTATCTGGTCGAGTGTACTTACCGAAATATCAGAATCAAGAGATATACCTGTTGCAACACTTAATACTTTTGCTGACGAACTGCTTGCTTCTGACACAAAAAATGCCGAGAGCCAGAATATGATCGATGGCTTTCTTTATCGGGACGAACTACGAACCCGTCTGATTAAGCTCACACATGAGCAGGCAGATAAAGAGCCCTTGCTTGTTTCTATGTCTAAATACAGTAAGGCTGTTGTGCCCGGATTCTCAAAATCTGAAAATAAGATTGCTGTTTTATATGCCGAAGGCAATATAGTTATGGGAGAAGGCTCCTCCACCAGTATTGGCGGAAATCATTACGCTTCGGTAATCAGAAAAATCAGAGAAGGTGATAAATACTCTGCACTTGTATTTAGGATTAATTCTCCCGGGGGAAATGCGATGGCATCAGATCTGATCTGGAGAGAAATAGAACTTACATCTGAAAAGATTCCTGTGGTGGTATCTATGGGAAACTACGCAGCTTCGGGAGGCTATTATATCGCTGCCCCGGCTGATGCTATTTTTGCCCACCCTACAACACTTACCGGATCTATTGGAGTTTTCGGTATGATTCCGCAGGGAGGCAAGCTGCTCCGTGAGAAGATAGGAATATCTACTGAGTCTGTTATGACTAATAAATATGCAGACGCACCATCTTTTTTCAGACCAATGGATTCTTACGAGGAAGAAGTGATGCAAAAAAGTATTGATAATACCTATTCAGAATTTGTAGGCAAGGTTGCCAGTGGCAGAAATATGACAGATAATCAGGTCGATTTACTGGGAGAAGGACATGTATATTACGGAAAGGATGCCCTGGATCTAAGTCTTGTTGATAAGATAGGAGGTCTGCCTGAAGCAATTAATTATGCTGCTGAACTTTCATCTATCGAAGACTACAGGATTATAGAATTACCTGTTATTGATGATCCTTATACGAAACTTATGAAAAGCCTGGGAGGTGAGATACGTAGCCGTATTATAGAAAAAGAACTGGGAATGGCTGCAGAATATTATAAAGACCTTAATGAGATTATATCTATGGAAGGAATACAGGCAAGGATTCCGTACATTCTTAATCTTAAATAATGTTTAAGGGACCTGTTAAAATATTAATATTCCCGCTTAGCTTACTATTCGGGCTTGTTATACGAATCAGGAATTATCTGTTCAATAACGAGATATTAAGATCTGAAAGCTTTAATATACCAATAATATCTGTTGGTAACATTGCAGTTGGAGGAACAGGAAAAACGCCTCACGTTGAATACCTGATAAACCTTTTAAGTAATAATTTCAGGGTGGCAGTTCTAAGCCGCGGTTATAAGAGAAAAACCAGAGGTTTCGTCCTGGCCGTAAAAGAATCTCCAGCTTCCGAGATAGGAGACGAGCCGGCTCAGATAAAGAATAAGTTTCCTGACCTGGTAGTTGCCGTAGATGCAAACAGGGTATCAGGGGTAAAAAAGATTATGGAGAAACATCCCGATACCGAGCTTATTATACTGGATGATGCATACCAGCACAGAAGGATTTCGCCCGGCATAAGCATCTTACTTAGCGATTTTAACAACAGGTTTACCAAAGACTTTCTTATGCCATACGGAAGGCTGAGGGAACACAGGAAAAACAGTCGCAGGGCCAACTATATCATAATCAGCAGATCGCCCCTCGACCTGTCTCCCATTGACAGAAGGATTATCGTTGGTGAAGTAGCTCCTATGTCCTATCAACACATGTATTTTACATCGGTAGTATATAAGGAGCCCGAACCCCTCTTCCCTGACACCCCTGAGCCACTTTGCCTTAGCAAAATTGCTGAGACCAATCGCAATATATTATTAGTTACAGGTATTGCTGCTCCCGAATATCTTTATAACTACCTTTCAATATATTCAAAAAGAATTATCCATCTCAGCTTTGCCGATCATCATACATATACGCAGAATGATTTAGATATAATAAATAAGAAATATTCTACTCTCGATTCCGCAAACAGATGCTTAATAACTACAGAGAAAGATGCCGCCAGGTTAAAAGAAATTCCTAATATTGCAGACTTTATTGACAAAAGTACTTACTTTATTCCTATTGGAGTGTCATTCTTAAACGATGATGCTGAGGAATTCAATAACTTTATTATCGACTATGTTAAAACAAATAAATCAAACAGTATCTTTTCTTCAGAAAAAAGGAATCAGTAAGCCCGATGCAGGAATTATACTGGGAACAGGTCTGGGAGGACTTGTATCTGAGATAAAGAATAAGATAGAAATTGAATACTCTAAGATTCCTAATTTCCCTGTTTCAACAGTTGAAGGGCACGCAGGCAAACTTATCTTTGGTGACTTTGGTAATAAGAAGATCGTGGCAATGCAGGGAAGATTTCATTTCTATGAAGGATACTCAATGGATGAAGTAATATTTCCTGTAAGGGTTTTAAACTTCCTTGGGATAAAAATACTCTTTTTGTCAAATGCAGCCGGTGGTGTAAATCCCGACCACGAGATAGGAGACATTATGCTTATTACAGATCATATAAACCTTTTACCAAATCCACTGATAGGTCCTAACGATATTAAGATAGGAGAAAGATTCCCGGATATGAGTGAGTCTTATAATATGGATCTTGTAAAAAAAGCAGAAGAAATTGCAGAAAGGAATAATATCAGAACCCACCGTGGAGTATATCTTGCTACATCAGGACCAACTTTCGAGACTCCTGCAGAGTATAAGCATTTTAGAATTATCGGAGCTGATGCTGTTGGAATGTCAACGGTTCCTGAAGTAATTGCAGCAAGACATATGGGACTTTCATGCTTTGCAGTAAGTATAATAAGTGATCTTGGCGTTGAGGGTAAAATTGAATATGTCACCCACGAAATAGTGCAGAAAGCAGCCGCTGAAAGTGAATCAAAGATGACTCAAATAATGACTGAACTAATTGAGGAGATTTAGATAAATGACTTTAAAGACAAAAGGTGAAGTAAAAAGATTTCAGACTTCCAATGTAATAATCATCTCCCTCGTCCATCTCCTACACGACGTCTATACTTCATTTCTTGCTCCGGTACTGCCCCTGCTGATAACTAAACTTGATATCAACCTTTTTATGTCGGGATCGCTCAGTGTGATTCAGCGGATCCCTTCTCTTTTTAATCCTTTTATTGGTATTCTGGCTGAAAAAGTCAGAGTAAGGTATTTTATTATTTTTGCCCCGGCTATTACAACAATTGCCATGGGCTTGATTGGTGTAGCGCCATCATATACAGTACTTGCTATACTACTTTTCGTAAGTGGAGTAAGTTCAACTCTCTTCCACGTACCCTCGCCTGTAATGATTAAGAAACTCTCAGGACCCAGGATTGGTATGGGAATGAGTTTTTTTATGCTGGGTGGTGAACTGGCCAGAACACTTGGCCCACTGATAATTGTTGCAGCAATAGAAATATGGGGACTCGAAGGTACTTTCAGACTTATTCCTTTTGGCCTTATTGCCTCTGTAATCCTCTGGTTAAAATTTCGGAAAATTTCTATTAGTGATGAAATTAAATCTGAAATAAGACCTGATTATATATCCATTTTTAAACAATTTGTTCCTGTATTTATGACTCTGGCAGGAATAACATTCTTCAGGGGAGCCATGAAGTCGGCCCTTACCCTCTACCTTCCGGTTTACCTTACTGCAAATGGATCAGAACTCTGGCTGGCAGGAATATCACTTGCGGTGCTGCAGCTGGCAGGGGCAGCAGGCACCTTTTATTCAGGAACAATTTCCGACAAAATCGGAAGACGAACAACACTGGTTATAGTCTCAATTATATCTCCTGTTCTGCTGCTTCTGTTTTTGCACAGCAGCGGCCCGCTAAGCTTTATTTTACTTATTCTGATGGGCTTTTTCCTTGTTGCACCCCAGTCGGTGAACCTTGCAATTATTCATGAACTTAAAACCAAACACCTTCCTTTTGTAAATGGTGTATATATGATGATTAATTTCTTTATCAGTTCTGTTATGACAATGGCTGTCGGAGCCCTTTCTGATAAAATCGGACTGGATAAAACTTATACCATTGCCGCTTTACTGGCATTCCCGGCAATAATATTCTCATTTATGGTTCCCAAAAAAGAAAAAACATTATCGCCTTAAAATAGCGCAAACCTTCTTCCATTGCAAAACCATTCCTTCTGAAGATACTGCTCTGACAAATACTATATAGATACCTCCTGGCAATAAATTATTGTTTTTATCTGTCCCCTCCCAGATAAACATTTCTTTACCAAATGCACTGATGTTCTCGCATAAATAATTAACTCTATACCCTGAATCGTTATATATTATAATATCCACAATCCATTCTCCGTCCTCCATATTTAAGTAGATCGTCAGATAATCCTCAAGTCCGTCATTATCAGGCGTAATTTTGGTAGAAGACAGTACCAGGCTTGATTCCCTTTCAGATATCAGGCGATCACTAACCGAATTTTGCATCCCGGGAGTTCCCCACCCGGAGAACCCTGTAGCAGAATGCCAGTTTGATGCCTTATTGGCACTTACCTCAGTATTAATCCTTTCAAGGGATACTCCTGCCGTTCCCGACAACATATCCATATGATAATCATCATAATAGCTTAAATCATCTATTATTGTTAAATCCCGCCTCATCAATATAATCCTGCCTTTGGTATCAGGCAGGGCCGTAAGATTACTGATTTCATAAATACTTAAAGGATCTGAATTAAAATATGATTCGAGAACAGCCGCCTTCTCCTTGCTTATTACAAAATAATCTCCCGGAAATATACATCTTGGTATATCAGAAAGCAAAGTTACAGAGCCTGTATCCATCGATTGTAGATTGATAGCCAGTATCTGTAGTAATCCGGCATCTATTATTTTGTCAGACCTATTATAGAATTCAACATATTCAGAGCCCCCCGGCAGAGGTTCAAACATTATTTCATTAATTATCAGATCTCCCGGCACAGGTTTCTGAACCAGACCGAAGTGACAAAATCCAGGACTCAGGATATTTGCCCCATAGTCGTAAGTATCTTGGATATCAAGCGTATAGATAGTGCCCACTTCAAGATCCTTATCAAATTCCAATATGTATGATCTACGGAGAGAATCCATCTTAAGGACGGTATTGACTTCTAATCCCGCAATTTGAATATTCTGCCTTTTGCGGTGTAAGTCTGTTACGGGCTCTGAGAAATCAATTATTATGGATGAAGGTGAAAGAGTATAACAATTTTCAATAAAGGGTTGCTTAAGGTCGGGCCATGTTTTAAATACTGAGTTAGGGCAACCCGGTGTTCCACCTTTACTATCAATACTGAAGGTCCAGTTTCCAGATCCGGCAAAGGGGAAATCAGTATCTATCATCTCAAGCGACCATCCTCCATCAATCTTCAGTTGATTATTAAACCATGATTTATCATATTCGAGTCCATGAATTGTTCCTGATAGCGTATCACAGAGAAAGATAAAGTCTGACAAATTATTTAATGCCGGCATAGACCTTAGCCCCAGTAAAGGTATAGCTGAATCAAATTTATTTATGTCGTCTAAATCGCATATCATAAGAAATGAACCTGGACTAATAATACTATCTGGAAACTGCGATTGATTACTACCATTATTAAGGCTAAGCGATCTTAGGTTTATTGGGTACAAAGACCTGTTTAATATCTCTATATACTCATATTCCGGGAGACCAACTCCAGGATCGGGATCGGCCATAATTTCAGTAATTACCAGATCGCCCCATTCAGGATAAGCCAGGAGAATATTGATATTCATACTATCCGCACAGTTACCATTATTATCACATATTCCTGCTGCCTTAAGATTATATATGTTTTTATTTATAAATGGAAAATTAAAACTGAGGTCGATAGTATGCTGGTTAATAAAAACGATACTTTCAGGCCTGTCTGCGTCAGGGTAAACAATAAAATTATTTAACGATACCTGACTCTCCCGAATGGATTCATTAAAAGATAATCTGATGGTTCTATTACTAATAAATTCGGCAAGGGCTATTTCAGGCGGAATATGATCCTCTTCAAAGCACCCGCTTATTTCAATATCATCTATCCATAAGAGCTGATCACAGGAAGAAGTGTAATTATATAAAACCCCCCAATATTCTGAATTTAAACAGCATTCATCAAATCCCTTACCTATTAAATAAGCTTCATCTCCTTCAGTTTCGAAGTAAATATTCCAGTTGCCATCGGTGTCTCTCTCAACACATATTAAGGGTGCCTGATCTGGTCCAACGTTATTCTGCCAGTTTATGTTTGTAGACAGGATTAAACTTAATGAACCATCGATCTGCTTCCATAATTTCAATGTATCATCATAGCCTGTTATATTAACGCCAAGCACTATCCCATTTAAGGTACCTCCTGCTATTTCCTTATCGGGTTCACTGTCGGAAACCAGAATTACAGACCAGTTATTAGATGAGGAAGGATTATATCCATGTCTCACCCTAAAGCGCCAGAGCACCCTGTCTTTATCCATCTTCAAACCCCTTACCGGAATATAAGCTATATCGGTACCCGACTCGCTATTATTATATATATGCTTTAACGAATAAGCTCCTGATATAGGATTTAAAGAATCCAGTCCCCATCTTTCATTTTCAGGAAAAATCCAGTCATCAGTAATACCTGATTCAAAGTCAATAATTACCTGGCCAGTTAATACACAGGGCATTAAAGTCAATAATAACACCAGAATTCTCATGCAGCGATAAATTAATATTCCCTTAAACAGCTATCTTTGAGGGGTAATATTTATTTAAATTTCGTAAATATTCGTTTCAAATCAAAAAAATATAAGATGAAAGTAGCTGTGGTAGGAGTAACAGGCATGGTTGGGCGTAAAATGATTGAAGTACTTGAAGAAAGGAATTTTCCTGTTTCGGAACTTATTCCTGTTGCCTCCTCTCTGTCGATTGGAAAGAAGATAGAATATAATGGCAAGCCATATAGCATTATAGGCTTAAAGGAAGCAATAGACAGGTCGCCTGATATTGCACTTTTCTCAGCAGGCAGTGATATATCGAAGAAGTGGGCCCCTGTTTTTTCTGCTGCTTCCTGCACAGTTATTGATAATTCTTCGGCCTGGAGAATGAAAGCAGATATCCCATTAATAATTCCTGAGATTAACCCGGATAAGCTTAGCTTTTCTGATAAAATAATAGCCAACCCCAATTGTTCAACGATTCAAATGCTTATGGCACTGACTCCACTGCATCGGACTTACGGAATAAAAAGAATTATTGTATCTACTTATCAAAGTGTTAGCGGATCGGGCAAAAAAGCTATTAACCAGCTTGAGCAGGAAAGGGATGGAATATATAAGGACAGGGCATATCCTCACCCAATATATAATAATTGTATTCCCCACTGTGCAGATTTCGAGGCAAACAGCTATACAACTGAGGAGATGAAGCTTGTAAACGAGACACGTAAAATACTCGATGATTCATCAATAAATATATCGGCAACTGCCGTAAGAATACCTGTAACCGGGGGTCATTCTGAATCGATTAACGTTGAATTTTATAAGGAGTTTAATCTCGATAACGTCAGGAATCTAATCGCCAGGTTCCCCGGAGTATGTCTGCAGGACGATCCTGCCCACAATATATACCCTATGCCGATAAATGCACATGGAAGTGATATGGTTTACATCGGAAGGCTGCGAAGAGATATTTCTAAAGAAAAAGCACTTAATCTATGGGTTGTTTCAGATAATATAAGGAAGGGAGCGGCGACAAACGCAGTTCAAATAGCGGAGCTAATAGCAAAAACCATTTGATACTCCCCTTACTCCACACAGATAAGTTTCCGCCTATAACAGGAAGATGGTTTTAATACAGATAGGTATTGTAGGGATACCTCAGCCTGTGTAATTCCTTAACTTCTGAATAAAGAAGTTCCCTGAATTCGGCAAGGTTAATTTTATCAGTCGCAGAAATAAAAATAGTTTTAACATCCTTATTAGCAGCCATCCAGCTCTTCTTCATCTGTTCGAGAGTCAGGTTTTCCCTCAATACGGGACTCAGATCATCTTCATCTTTATGAAGATGGGTGTAGGCATCTATTTTATTAAAAACAACAATTACCTTTTTATCAGAAGCATTTAGCTCTTTTAAGGTGCTGTTAACAACATCCATCTGGTCCTCAAAGCCCGGGTGAGATATATCAACAACATGACATAGTATATCGGCTTCTCTCACTTCATCCAGTGTTGACTTAAACGACTCTATAAGGCTATGTGGAAGCTTTCTGATAAAACCAACAGTATCAGATAATAAAAACGGAAGATTATCTACAACAACCTTTCTTACCGTAGTATCCAATGTGGCAAAAAGCTTATTTTCTGCAAAAACATCCGATTTGGATATAAGGTTCATAATGGTTGACTTACCCACGTTAGTATATCCGACCAATGCAACCTGGATCATCTTTCCCCTGTTTTTTCTCTGCGTACTCATCTGTCTGTCGATCTTTTCCAGCTGAGTCTTAAGACGTGCTATTTTATCGCGTATTATCCTCCGGTCGGTTTCTATCTCCGTCTCTCCCGGTCCGCGCAAACCAATCCCGCCTCTCTGGCGCTCAAGGTGAGTCCACATACGGGTAAGACGTGGCAGAAGGTACTGGTATTGTGCCAGTTCAACCTGTACTTTAGCATGAGATGTTCGTGCCCGTCCGGCAAAAATATCAAGTATCAGGTTTGTACGATCAAGAACACGGCAATCGAGCAATTTTTCAATATTTCTTAACTGACTGGGAGACAGCTCGTCATCAAATATTGCAAGATCTGCATTATTTGCTTTAATATATTCCTCTACCTCGGCAATCTTGCCAGAGCCAAGAAAGGTTTTCGGGTTAGGAGACTCAAGTTTCTGGACGAATCTTTTAAGGGGTACAGCACCTGCTGTTTCTGCCAGAAAGGCAAGTTCGTCAAGATACTCAGATATCTCGTTTTCGGTCTGTCCCTGCGATATAACACCTATAAGGACAGCCTTCTCCCTAAGTCTTTCTACTTTATCAATAAAGCCCATCAATCTGATATTAGTGGGCGCAAAAATATCAAATCGCGGGCTTGTATACTAATAATATCGTATAAATATCCTCTACTGGATAAACCTTCTGTTTTGTGTCATTGCTGTGCGGATTCCCATCTTCAGGGCCTCGCTGCACCTTACTACCATTTCAATATCTGAAGGGAAAGGAACTGCTTGTGTTTTGGTCCTGGCCACTTCTTCAGGGGTAAGAGCCTCGATATCTCCAATAGCTCTGGCTGAGACATGATCAAAGAAGGAGTCGGCACCCAGCGGATCTTTTTTCAAAATCTGTGCAGGATTAACAGAAACTATTTCTACTTCACCTTCAATATGACATGACTTTTCCTGGACACTCTCAATCATTGCACACTGAACTGCCTTATACTTTTTTACCTTTAAGTCGTTTCCGAGGGTATCCTTCATAACGTTTCCATTAGCATCGAGCACATATTGAAATCCATCTTCTATTTCCCTTTTAATAAGTGTATCTCGCTGGAAGGTATTGTCGGGTGAAACAGTTATCATTTTAATAGTAACATTTACGAAGTAATCATATTGCGCATCTTCAGTTAATTGCTCAGTATGATACTCCACCCACTCACTATTTAATCTCGGCAGATCAAGAGCCAGAAGATCCGACTGAAATTCGGGTGGAAAATTTATATGAGACTGATTCTGCACCTGGACCATTACGCGACTCATACCCATCATTTTTGTCTCGTAAATCAGTTCATCTATTCCCTCATAGTCACCAGCATATTCCTTTGCTCTTACAAACTCATAGTAGGCCTGCCTGTACCCGTCCTTTGTCCTTGACTCCAGCAGGGTCTGACCATGTGAATAATAATAATCAGCAGCCTTCTTTTTAGCTGCAATCATTTCCTGCATATAGTCTACAAAGGGAAAATTAACTGATCCGCTGCTTCCCTGCAGGGGAAGAACTGTACGAACAAGTGTTTGTCTGTCGTTCATTTTCTTATAAACCAGGTATATCTCATCCCAGTTATCGGGCTTGCCTTCCATTTTCAGGAATCTTAGCCTTTCATTATCCTGCTCGAGTGCAATCCTGTATGACTGATCCAGGATATCTATATTTTTCACATCTGTCCTGTCTTTCCGAAGTTTTTCTACAGCTTTAATTATTGCTGCTTCGTAGTTTCCGGATTCCATCTGTTTTTTAGGTGACCCGCATCCGAAAAGCAGGATAGTAATAATCAGAGAAAAGAGTAGAGTCTTTTTCATATCAAGCAAATTAAGGGTTTTATGCATTAAAGATACTAAAATCGATTTTATAAAAAAGCCGTTCAGTAATCTGAACGGCTGTATATTTTAAAATCCCGAATTATTTACTGCAACTGGAAATTAACTGTAATAGAGAAACGAACACGTACCGGGGCCCCTCTTTGCTTCCCAGCCACCCATTTAGGAGAACTCTTTACAACCTTTATGGCCTCTTCATCAAGAGCAGGGTCGACACCCCGCATAATCTGAACATTACTCACGGAACCATCGGGTTCAACAACAAACATAATAAACACTTTTCCCTGTATACCATTTTCGGCAGCAATCTGAGGATACTTAACCCTTGTCTGCACCCAATCACGGAACTTGTTTACGTCACCTCCCCTGAAAGTAGGCATATCTTCAACAACAACAAATATTTCCTCTTCTACCTCTTCCTCTTCTTCATCTACTACAAAATCATACATCTCGACCTCTGCATCAAGATCCATATCATCATCTTCAAACAAAATCTCGTTATCTATCTGGACATCATCTTCAACGATTTCAAATATCTCAGTCACTTTAGGAATCTCAGGCGGAGTTTCTGGCTGAATCTCTTCCATTTCGGTAATTGGAATCATCTCCTCCTCAATTATCTCATCATTTCCTGTATCGAACTCATTGGCTCCTTTTTCCCCCGAGGTCCACTCAAATGCGATTAAGCAAAGAGATAGAGAAATTACAAGTCCAAGTTGCAGAAACATACCTTTCCGCTTCTCAAGATTTACATTGTCATTTTTCTTAATTTCCATAATTCATGATTTTGAGGAGCTAAAAATAAGTATTAAATAAATTAATTTCAAATAATAATTACCCTGGCGCCTAAAATTAACACTTTTTATACTCTTATATCCTATAGTCCCATAACTAATAGACTTACCCCACTGCTATTAAAGCCTATTTTTACAATTTTTTTGCAGAAACTAAAAAATAGTTACTTTTGCACCGCTATGGGGATATAGCTCAGTTGGCTAGAGCGCGTGACTGGCAGTCACGAGGTCAGGGGTTCGACTCCCCTTATCTCCACGATCACTCAGTTTACAAATACCTCCGAAAGGAGGTTTTTTGTTTTTCGGTATGACCGTCAGGAGCTTGCTCATGAAAGGGCATAATGGAAAACAAAAGATACTGCAAAGCAGTATTTGTAAACTATTTGCAGGACTGGAGGTGTGGGGACGGTGATCCCGAGTTATCGGGTGAACACCCCCC
>CAZWLP010000042.1:0-21181 GCA_964634565.1 uncultured Rikenellaceae bacterium
CATTGCCACTTATCTGGTGGCTGATAAATGTTGTTATGTAAGGAGCAAGGAGCAAAGAGCAAAGAGCAAGGAGCAAGGAGCAAAGAGCAAGGAGTAAAGAGCAAGGAGCAAGGAGCAAGGAGCAAGGAGCAAGGAGCAAGGAGCAAGGAGCAAAGAGCAAAGAGCAAAGAGCAAAGAGCAAGGAGCAAAGAGCAAGGAGCAAGGAGCAAAGAGCAAAGAGCAAAGAGCAAAGAGTAAGGAGCAAGGAGCAAGGAGGATTGGTATAAGTACTAATTAGTTAGAACCTGATACTGAGTTTAAAATTCAGACTCCTGCCTGTCAGGTAGTTAGGTACTGCAAATTGTCTTTGTTCGCCGCTCAGATTATTTATTGTGGATAGCCAGTGGTAGGAGATCGTGTTTTTGATATCGAGAAGATTGAAAACTTCTATACCCAGGATGATATCATCTAGATGTTGGAGTGGACTGGCAGGATTTGTTTTTACAATCAGATCTTTAAGGTTCCTTGTAAAACCCAGATCAATCCTTTTATATGATGGCATCCTGAAGTAGTTATCGTAGCTTTCTTCATAGGGCGAATAAATTGGCATACCCGAACTATAATGAAGTTTGATATGCGCTTTAAAGGCTGGATTAGAAGGGAAGTAATCCTGGAAAAACAGGTCTGCCGAGAATCTTATATCTCCCGGTGCAGGATATGATCCATAGGAATCGTTAATAATATCATGAGTTGCCTTCATAAATGAAAGTGATAACCATGATTCTGCATCTTTGACAAATTCTCCATTCAGTCTGGCATCAAGGCCTAATATATTTCCTTTTGCAGAATTCTGAGCTGAGTAAATAACACGTACATTATCAAATCTATAAGGTATAAGCTTATCCAGGTTTTTGTAATATGCCTCGGTTGTTAGTCTGAAAGATGTCTGCCCTATCTGGAAATACCAGCTTGATCCGAGTACTAAATGCATAGATTTCTGTGATATAATATCATAGTTAATGCTACCGTCGCTTCGCTTCATTTCTCTGTAAAAAGGAGGCTGGTAATATATGCCCGTTGACAGATATACTGAGGTATTATTATTTATTGCTTCAAAAGAGAATCTTGGACTGATTATTAATTCTTTGTTAAGTGTCCAGTAACTTGCTCTTGCTCCTATGGTTATAATATATCTGGTTAAGGCCAGATTAAAGGTATAATTATCAGAAAAAAATATTTCAAAGCGATTTGATGAGATAGCATTTTCTGCATTAATACTGCTGTAAAGTTGAAGTCCGAGATCAGAATAGGGGATACTGTAACCTGCAGAGTCAATCATCTTCCACTCATTAATATTATCATCAACTATTTCATGATTGATCTTAAGGCCCCAGTTAATAATATTATTATTGTGGCTCCATCTCGAGGATGATCCTACTGAATATACCTGTGCATGAAGCAGATTCCGGGCATGATCCAGCCAGCTCCCAATACCTATATTCATAATACTGTCTCCGATATTCTCAGAGCCAATATCCTTGTCGAGCAGGTTAAGAGAGTACCTGGCCCTGATATCAAATGATTCTGTTTCTCTTGTTGAATAATAGTGGACTATAAATTTATTTTTTAATCCCCCATCATTATTCCAGTCCCAGATCAGAGCTCCGTTAAAGCTTATATACCTGTCATTTTCAAATCCATTGTAATCAACATTTAACTGGTATGCTTCCTGGTAGGTACCAAAAGAACTCCTCTGGGATATCGGGGTAAATTCATAGTTATTGGTTCCGCAGGTAAGCAGCAGGCCCAGACTTGAATTCTGACTGGCCTTTATCCTGATAAGAGATTGTATATCGTTAAAATACGGATTATAGTTAGCCCTGGTATCGAGCGATCTAAGCAGGAAGCGGTTTGTCATATACCTTGCACCTGTAAGTATACTTATTTTACTATTTTTTGATTTTCCTTCAAAGTGTACAGAGCTGGTAAGCAAACTGAGGTTTACCGATCCCTTGATTTCTTCAGGTTCTTTATAGGTAATGTCGAGTACAGACGATAGCTTATCTCCATAAGTAGCATTATATCCGCCTGGGGAGAAATAGATCGATCCTGTCAGGTCGGGATTGATTATGCTAAGCCCTTCTTTCCTTCCTGATTTTATTAGCTGAGGCTTATACATCTCAATACCGTTGAGGTACACAAGGTTTTCATCATAGCTGCCCCCCCTGACAGTATACTGGCCCGATAATTCATTATGAGAGTTAACACCAGGCATCGTCTTGAGCAGCGATTCTATGCTATTACCGCCAGTTGGTATCAGGGCTATATCTCTTAATGGCAGTCTTGTAAGAGTCGGCGATTCTGTTATACCTCCATCTCTGATAAATACTTCATTTATGGAGGTAATACTTTCATTTAAGAGAAATGTAAGTGCCAGTTTATCTGAATCAGCCGTGAAGAAATAATTAAGGGTGTCGTATCCGACTGAAGATATTCTCAAAGTGTGTACGGCATTATCTCTTGGAAAAATTAGAACAAAGCATCCGTTTTTATTCGAAAATGTTCCCCTTTCTGAGTTTACAACGATAACATTTGCAAGGTAGAGATTATTACCTGCGCTATCTGAAATACATCCTTCTAATCTTATTGTGTTTTCCTGTGATATTCCCTTATAAGCGGAAAAAAATAGGAGAGTGAGTAAAATAAAAGTTCCTTTGTATTTCATCCCGCAGGCTACTTTTTAGTATCTGAAGACCTGTCATTATTATCTTTACTCTTTTTCTTTCTGTCTGACTTTCTATTTTTCAGAAGCCCATTTTTTATTCCATCAATGAATTTTGCCCATGCAAACGGATTTATCAGGTTATTTACGGGAGTCTGATTTGCAGTCATTACCCTATCTGTTTCCCGGGCCATGGCATACCTGAATCCCATATCCGGGCTAATCTTCATATCATTGTAAATTTGACGTTCAATAATTGCAAGATTGGCTTCCATATTAAGTAAAAGCTGTTCCTGGGGCGGAGTATATTCCACAACAGCCTGTACAAATTCTCCATAGGTTTTCCAGGGCAAAACAAGTACAGAGCCAATATTTATTGTATCCATCTGCATTTCCACGTCTATACTGTATCGGGGGTAACTTAGATTATCAGGCATTACAAATATTCCAGGCTTATAACCTACTGTGGTAAACAGGAGAGTATCTCCGGGAGTACTTATTAATGAGAATATTCCGTTTTCATCTGTTTCAGTACCACTTCTCATTATTCTCGAGATAATATTTACATACCTGATTGGTGTTCCATCTGTGTCGTATACAATACCATCAACCTGAATATAAATTTTGCGTTTATCCTCCTGGGCAAACACACTTATCCATATTAATCCGAGAAATATTAGGAGAAATAGTTTCCTCATGCTATAATAACGATCAAACAATAATATTTTATATGTAAAGAAAGCATATTTGATTCTCAACGAAAAAGGAAATTTCATTTTTATGAAAAATTTAAGATTTGAGATTCATTTTTTGTATTTTCATAACATTAAGATTATACTTTCTATTTTAATATCTGAACCGGGATCGTTATTCTCTGGGATTAGTTTTAAGAAGTTTATATGGTAAACCAGATAGATATATCACTTCCGCCGCATAGCAGGGGCTTTTATCTTATTACAGATTTGATTTTGGATAAGCTCGGTCCATTGCCGGATAAGGGCCTGCTGTCGTTATTTATTATGCATACTTCAGCAGCACTTTCAATTAATGAAAACGCAGATCCTGGTGTAAGGGATGATTTTGAGTCCTTTCTTAATAAGCTTATTCCCGAGAATGACCCTGTTTACAGTCATATTTTTGAGGGATCAGATGATATGCCTGCACATTTAAAATCATCTATTCTGGGTCCTGAAGTAACCATACCTATAAGAAATGGCAAGCTGCATATGGGAACATGGCAGGGTATTTATCTTTGTGAATTCAGGAACCGTGGTGGCGGACGAAGATTAACAGCCACGCTTATATCATAAAAATAGATTTAAATTATTAGCCTGTTTTTAGATAGTTTTTATGATATTTGTGAACAAAGTAACAGATATGAGATTGTGTACTTCAGCCTGTTTTTACTTCAGGGCCATCAATGTAAGCTTTTTGAATATGTTTGGAGGTCTTTAGTGCCTGCCTGTAATTATTCATTTAGTTTATTAACATAAAATCTTTATATAAATGCAAAAATTAATGTTATTGGGCGATGAAGCAATTGCCCAGGCAGCGATAGATTCAGGACTCAGTGGAATGTATGCTTATCCGGGCACTCCGTCTACTGAAATAATGGAATATATTCAAAAGTCAGGAGAAGCTGCCAATAGAAATATACATCGTAAATGGTCAGCTAATGAAAAAACAGCCATGGAGGCAGCTCTGGGAATGTCTTATGCCGGAAAGAGGGCTATGGTTGCTATGAAACATGTTGGATTAAATGTAGCTGCTGATGGTTTTGTTAATTCTGCAATGACGGGGGCCAATGGCGGATTAATTGTCGTTGCAGCAGATGACCCCTCAATGCACTCATCTCAGAATGAGCAGGATTCAAGGTTTTATGCAAGGTTCTCATTTATACCTGTCTTTGAACCTTCCAATCAGCAGGAAGCCTATGATATGGTATTTACCGCGTTTGAGATGTCGGAAAAGTATAAAATCCCTGTATTGTTCCGTATTACTACAAGGCTGGCACATTCCAGGAGCGGAATTGTAAGAAGAAAAATGATTGATCAGAATGATCTTACAATGCCCGGAGATCCAAAACAGTTTGTATTATTGCCGGCAATAGCCAGGAGGAAATATAAGGGATTAATCGGAAAGTATGAATCTATAGCTGAGGACCCTGACTACATTGATAATAATGTTTTTAGCGACGGAAGTGATAAAAGTCTGGGTATTATTACAGCGGGAATAGCATATAATTACCTGATGGAGAACTTCGAAGGTAAAATCGATTATCCTGTACTTAAAATTTCCATGTATCCATTTAGTGAAGATCTTATTAGAAAAGTTACAGATCAGTGTGATCAGGTACTCGTGATAGAGGAAGGATATCCTATGATCGAAGAAATGATAAATAGTTTCGGAATGGATACTAAGAAGGTACTGGGTCGGTTAGAAGGTTCGTTGCCAAGGGATGGTGAATTAAACCCTAATATTGTTGCCAGGGCATTAAACCTGGAAGATAATTATGGATATGATGTGCCTCAGATTGTTAAGAACCGCCCACCTTCACTTTGTAAAGGTTGCAGTCATGCCGATATGTATAATGCCTTGAATATTGTAATGGCCGATTATAGCCCTGGAAGAGTTTTTTCAGATATAGGCTGCTATACACTTGGATTTTTACCACCATATAATGCAATAAATTCCTGTG
Source organism: uncultured Rikenellaceae bacterium (assembly GCA_964634565.1). Taxonomy (GTDB): domain Bacteria; phylum Bacteroidota; class Bacteroidia; order Bacteroidales; family VadinHA17; genus JAUVKT01. The sequence continues at coordinate 5,400 of CAZWLP010000042.1, forward strand.
TTGATATGGGTGCTTCAGTAACTATGGCTGTTGGGGCTGCAGACGCAGGACTGGTTCCTTCGGTAGCTGTTATAGGTGATTCTACTTTTACTCACTCAGGTATGACCGGATTGCTTGATGCTGTTATTAAAAACTCTCCAATTACAGTAATAATCTCAGATAATTCAACCACTGGCATGACCGGCGGACAGGTTTCTCATGCAACAAACAGACTTGAAGATATTTGTACCGGACTGGGAGTGGAAAAGGAACATATTGTAAAAATTTCACCCCTCAGGAAGAACCACGATGAGAATGTGGAGATTATGAGAAGAGAGATAGGATATAATGGAGTATCGGTAATAATATCAGGCAGGGAGTGTATTCAAACAGCTGCCAGAAGGAAGAAAGAGCAAAGGGATAGTTAACAGAAAAGAAATAAATTATGAAAAATGATATAATACTGGCCGGGGTAGGAGGACAGGGTATTTTGACAATTGCTGCAGCAATCGGCCTTGCTGCTGTCGAAAATAATCTATTTATTAAGCAGGCAGAAGTCCATGGAATGAGTCAGAGAGGAGGCGATGTGCAATCTCACCTGAGATTATCAGATGCGGAAATTTCTTCAGACCTGATTCCATATGGAGGAGCTGATCTTATACTTTCTGTTGAACCTATGGAGGGATTGAGATATCTGCCATGGTTATCAAAGAAAGGATTTCTGGTAACAAGCAGTATACCCTTTGCAAATATCCCTGATTATCCTGAAACAGAGGATATACTCGGGGAAATACGTAAACTGCAGAATAATATTATTATAGATGCCGACCAGGTAGCAAAGGATGCAGGATCTTCAAGGGCAGCAAACATTGTAATGCTTGGCGCAGCATCTCATTATATTAATGTTCCATATAGCAGTCTGGAGAATTCAATCCGTAAACTTTTCGGGAAGAAGGGCGAAGAAGTAGTTGAAATGAACCTTATCGCCTTGAAACTGGGACGTGACAATGCAGGTATCTGAAAAAGTTTGAATTAACACTGACTTTTTTGATTTATTGGTAATAAGACATAATAGCTGTAAGACTGAAGGTTAAATATTTAACTAAGAACACAAAACTTATAACATTGAATACAAAAATGGGCTGCCGTAAGCAGCCCATTTTTATTACAGCACGGGGAAATATATACTAGTTCTTGTCTTCCAGTACGTTTTCCTTTCCGTTTCTCAGCAACTGTATCTGGCTAAGTATTATCTCGGTGAAGTACTTTTTGTTACCTTCCTTATCTTCAAAATTTCTGTAGGTAATTCGTCCTTCAACTGCAACTTCCTTACCTTTATTAAGGTACTTTTCGGCTATTGTTGCAAGTCCATTCCATGCTACAATGCTGTGCCAGGAGGTCTCACTGATTTTCTCACCGGCATCATTTTTATAGCTTTCTGTAGTTGCAAGAGGGAACTTCGCAACCTTACGGCCGCCTTCAAATTCTTTTACTTCGGGATCTTTTCCGAGATTGCCAATTAGTTGTACTTTGTTGTTTAAGCTTGTCATAGCAGATCGATTTTGGTTAATAATCACTTATCATCAACAAACATAAAAACTGCTAAAGAGATAATTCGGTAATTAACTACTTATACCTGTTTACTAAGCGTTTAAAAACGTTTTTGCTGCTTTCCCAGGAGTTATACCGGAACTGATTACGGTATTATTTCTGCAATCAATTTATTATCTTTAGAAAAAAATGTGTGATGCCTGAAAGGTTTTGTCTCGATTGTGGCTCAAAACTTCGAGGTCGATCAGATAAGAAGTTTTGCTCCGATCAGTGTAGAAATAATTATAATAATAATCTAAACCGGGATATAAACTCTCTGGTAAGAAACGTGCATTCGCTTCTGAGAAAGAATAGGAAAATTCTTTCTGAACTCTATGAATCAGGGAAAAAGAAAATTCATATTGATGTACTTCTTGTAACGGGATATAATCAGAATTTTTTTACACATCTGGTCGAGACAGAATCAGGTGATGTTTTTAAATATTGCTATGAATACGGCTACAGGGAATCAGGTGGAGACCATATTGAATTATTCAGGAACCCGGGAATTGTTGAGAACTAATATTTACTTACCTTTATCTACACTATTTATACACCCTTAAGATGAAAAGGACTTTATTGATAATACTTGCGCTGTCTACCCTGTTATCTGTTAGCGGGCAGAATAGTTATATCGGGATCAATCTTGGATTAAGTATCCCCGGAACTGAATTCGCAGGCAGTGAAAATCTTTTTAGTGATGGATTTGCAGTGTCAGGATTCTCAATAGAATTTGATGGTATTTATTTTCCCGGGAGTATAATTGGTATCGGAGGTATGATGGGCTTTGGATCTTACTATACATTACAGGATCAGTACTATAATAATGCAGTAGATTATCTTGAGTCTCATGCAGATAATCCTGAATTCCAATTTCCGGACAGGAGCGAAGTCCTATTTGAGTCGGGGTTTTGGAATATTATTAACCTTATGGCAGGTCCTGAGCTGGCGGTCCCATTCTGGGATTTTCAATTCGGAATAAGAGCTATGGGTGGTCCCTCGTTTATTATTACTCCAAAAAAGACAATATCTTACGAAAGTACATATGAGAATATGCTTGTTGAAGCACGGGGGACTGATATATCACTTTCCTATATGTATGGGGCCAGTCTGATGTATTTTCTAAGCCCGGGAACATCTATTAGAATTGCAGCTGATTATTTATCGGGTAAGAGCAATTATAATTTTAATGCATTTATTGAGACTCCTCTGGGTGAATTAGATGAGGAGACCACTAATAGTGTTAAAATAAATACAATGCAGTTGTTTGTAGGCCTGAGTTATGCCTTCTGATATTATATTATGAATTTGTTCTTATCTTTCCTCTGTAGGAGATATTATCAAGCCTTCCATTGTTAATGTTGATGCTGCAATAGCCTGAAGCAGATATCCGTATATTTAGATTAAAACGCTCACCACCACCTACAACTATCATTGAAGCAAAATTTGATCCATTTTTTTTGGATGTGATAGCTATATCTTCGATTTTGCCTCTTACATTAATCGCCGATATAGGCCTTGTTGAGAATGATTTACCTACATAGGCAAGGTTAATCCTTGCTATACCGTTTTCAATAAAAATATAGTTTTTATCCGGTACAAGATCCAATCCGTGATATCTATTTGTAAATAGTTTAGTTATATTAATCATATAACTGCCTGATTCAAAGGCTTTCTGTACTTGATTCTGCCTGTCAGATCTTTCGGCTTCTCTTCTTTCACCTGCCTGTTTCGTTGATGCGCACGATGAGGCTATCACAAGTGTGATAAGCAGTATAATATATTTCTTATTTTTCATGACATCTATTTTGTACATGAATATCAAAATGTATGCCATAAAGAGATGTCAGGTAATTTGTATTAGGCTTAAAAACTATTCCCTGCACTCCACACTACCACTCACTTCCGGCCATATCCCATACATTAAGGAAACTCAATCTGACAATCTTTTCCATTATATCCCAATCCAGGGTTGAAATTTCATCATATGGAGTATGGTATTCTTCGCGGTGACCGGGTTTAAATCTCAGGTATGGAATACCTTTGTCTATAAATGATCTGTGATCTGTACCACCAGGAGGGTTATCGGTATTTAAAAAAACAGGTTCAAGGTCTATATTATATTCTTTAATATTTTTTATGGTCATTTCTTTAAGTTCGTGACAGGCCGGAGAATACATCATAGTAACTTTATTTGTCTCAGTTTCACTAATGTACCTTGATATCATATCAAAGTTGAGATTAATCCTGATGCTTTCGAGTGGAACAGTAGGGTTGTCAGCAAAATATCTGGACCCCAGCAGTCCTTTTTCTTCTCCTGTCCAAAGTGCGAATACAATCGTCTTTTCCGGTTGTTTACCGGTTGCAGCAATTGCTCTGGCAATAGTCATTACACCTACAGTTCCCGATGCATTATCATCAGCCCCATTATAAAGGTAGCCATCGTAAATGCCCAGGTGGTCATAGTGTGCCCCGATTACAATAACCTCGTCCTTGTTTTTCCCCTCAACGATACCGATTACATTCCTGACTTTGGTAAAGGATGAGGTAACTGATGTATTGATCGATACCTTACTGGCGAATCCTTTTTTGATATTTAAAGAGGCATATTTATTGTCAGCATATTTCAACAGATCAATTCCGGAACCTCTTAGAATAATATTTGCCGCCTTAAGCGATATCTTAGCCTGAGGTATAATCTGACCCGTCTTATTGTCCGGAATAGAATATCTGATTCGCTGTCTTACTGGTCCAGATTCTGAGGGTGAAGTGTTAAGAAAATCCGGTTGAGGCACCCAACCCGATCCATCGGTGTTGCTGAGGTCTACTTCAAGAATAGCTGCCACTCCTCTCTCTGCGGCATAAGTATTTTTTTGTGAGGATGCCCTGGAAATAGCATATATGTTTTCTGAGTTGCTGCTACCTGGAATTCCACTTAGTCTGATAATTACTTTGCCTTTTACGTCAATGTCTTTATAATCGTTATAACCCGACTTTTCATCAATATATCCATAGCCGACAAAAACCACAGGGGCTTCGACATCACATCCCGGATAAGCTGTTCTTACAATGAAATCAGTATTTTGCTCAAACTTTATGGTTTTTTTTACACCATCTTCGTTAATAATTGCAGATAATTTTTGCTCAGCACCGGGCGAAGTACTTAGCAGGTTAAAATTTTGAAAGTAAGTTCTGGTTCTTTCTGTTTTTCCTGTCGACCTGTCCTTCTTAACAATATAATCTCCCCCTGGTTGTACTCCATATAGCTGAAGCATACTGGCAATATAGTCGGCAGAAAGATATTCTCCCCTGGAACCTGTTTCCCTGCCTTCAGTCCAGTCTGATGCAAGAAATCCAGTCTGGGCTTTCAGTGCATCAATGGAGATTGCGTTCAGACCCAGATCTTTTTCTGATGTCTGACCTGAAAGTGTGGTGGCAATAAAAGTTGTCAGGATGAAGGATATTAATATAAACTTATTCATGGTAATAATCTCTTTCCATTATATGTAAATATAGTTTTTCTTCTTTCTTTTCAGGAATCTGAAACCATGTTTAACAATATTTAACCGACAGATTCAGCGCCCAAAAGCAGTGCCTTTCTGTAGGAATTATTAAATATTTTTTTATCTTGTATTATAATCAACATATTTGAGTTATGATTACTAAGTTATTTAAAAACTGGTGGTTGATGCTGATAAAAGCAATCCTTTCGGTAGTTATCGGGCTTTTAATTATTATTAATCCCCATGCTATGGCAGATACATTAATGATAGGCTTTGCTTTGCTTTTGGGACTGAGCGGGATATCTCTTATAGCAGGTGCAATTTCTCACCGGGTTTTTAATTCTGAGTGGACATGGTGGCTGCTAGAGGGAATGATAGATCTGCTTATTTGTGTTATTATTATTTTAAGACCGCCTGAGATTGCAAATTTTCTTTGTGTCGTTGCAGGTCTGTGGCTGACATTGATGGGCTTTATTCACCTGGTTACTGCAATAAATATTCAATACTATATTTACGGAAACAGGATCTTTATATTTTCATCTGCTTTTTTGCTTGTAACAGGATTATTTTTTCTTATCCTCCCGGCTACGGGTCTTAAAATACTTATGACAATTATTGGCATATGCATAATTTGTTATGGCTTTCTACAGGCTTATATTGCTTTCGTCCTGAAAAATGTTTCAGTTGAAGAAATAGGGGAGATAGAGGATCTTTATTAAGCCTTAAGTAAACTTGTAATTATCACTTTAATCTCTTAACTATTTGATGTTTTTTGCGCTATATTTGGTTTTTTAATTCTGAAATATCAGCAAATGAAAAATTTATATCAGGTAATCTTTATTGCAATTGTTTTGGTGCTTGCGAATAATTCACCAGCTCTTTCTCAAGACAGAGAAGTTTATAAAAATGGATATTATGTCAAAATAGGAGATATGGCACCTGACTTTAAGATTATAGAAGATGATGGGAGTGAATATATGCTCTCAGATCTCAGGGGTAAAGTAGTAATGCTGCAATTTACTGCCAGCTGGTGTGGCGTTTGTCGTAAGGAAATGCCATTTATTGAAGATGAGATATGGTTGCCTGGTAGCAAGGAAGGCCTTGCTGTAATTGGTATTGACCGGGATGAGCCTCTTGAAACGGTCAGGAAATTTAAAGCTCAGATGCAAATTACTTATCCACTTGCTCTTGACCCAGGAGCCGATATTTTTGGATTGTATGCAGAAAAGAAAGCAGGGGTAACAAGAAATGTTATTATTGATCGCAATGGTAAAATTATTTTCCTTACACGATTATTTGAGAAGGAAGAGTTTAACCAGATGAAGGAATTGATCTTTAAGGAATTACAGAAATAATTTATCTTATGACCGGGAATCATAATCAGAGAATACTTCTTGTAGATGATGAGCCTGATATCCTGGAATTTATATCCTATACTCTTTTGAAAGAAGGCTTTCTGGTAGAAACAGCTTTAAATGGGAAAGAAGGCCTGCTTAAGGCAAAAACCTTTAATCCTCAACTTATTCTTCTTGATCTTATGATGCCGGGAATGGACGGTATCGAGGTATGTGAAAGAATCAGAAATAGTCAGGGGCTCGAATCTGTAATTGTTTGTTTCTTAACAGCCAGAAGCGAAGATTATTCACAGGTGGCAGGTTTTGACGCAGGAGGAGATGATTATATTATTAAACCTGTTAAGCCCAGGGTGCTGATAAGCAGGGTGAGGGCACTTTTAAGAAGAATTCCTGCTAAAAATGAAGCAGGGCGTTTTGATAATAAAGTAGAAGCAGGGGGTCTGGTACTAGACAGGGAGAGGTATCTTGTGTCTATTGATAACAGGGAGGTGTTTTTACCCAGGAAGGAGTTTGAGTTACTTTTCCTGCTTATGACTAAACCTGGAAAAGTGTTCTCCAGAACAGAAATATTTCAGGCTGTCTGGGGAAATGATATTATTGTAGGAGATAGAACTATCGATGTGCATATAAGGAAATTAAGAGAAAAAGTCGGCAGTGAGATCATTCAGACAATAAAGGGCGTAGGTTATAAGTTTACAGATTAATTTTGCCTTAAGCAACCATTTGTATTACTTTAGTGTCTTACTATTATATAAAACCAAAAATTAAAATTATGAAGAAGATTTTTTTAGTATTAATAGCAGTTGCTCTGTCATCCGGAGCTTTTGCACAATTTAGCTGGGGTCTGAAAGCCGGTGCGTCATCAAATAACTTTTCATTTAACCCTGCTGATATTAGCGCTGAAAGTACTATGTCAGCCGCTGAAGATGCTTCATGGGGCTTTCACGGAGGAGTATTCTTCAGAATCTCTGCACTTGGATTGCTTGTGCAGCCTGAAGTTCTTTTTTCACAAACAACAAACGATATCTTAATAACTGATGCTGTTGATGATCCGGGCTCAATTACCTCTCAAAAATTCAGCAGGCTTGATATCCCTCTTTTGCTTGGTATAAAACTCGGACCAGCAAGGATAATGGCAGGGCCGGTAGGATCTGTAGCTATAGGATCTCCCAAGGAGCTTTGGACAGATACAGAGGATCTCTATAAGGGTATGACTTTTGGAGGTCAGGCCGGTGTTGGCGTAGATATTCTTAAGAAGCTTACTCTTGATGTCAGATACGAATTTGGCTTAAGTAATTTCGGTAAAGAGTTTACAGTAGGAGGCGAGACTGTTAAACTGGAAGAGAATAAGGCAAGTGCTATAGTAGTAAGTGCAGGTATTATGTTCTAAGATTATTGATGATAAAATATTGAGAAACTCTCCTCGTTTATCGGGGAGAGTTTTTTATTTTTATATAGACAGAAAAAAATCAGTTATAGTATAGTCTATAAATAATGAATACTCTAACAAATATCGCTTCGAGTCCGGTTATGTTGATTATATCAGCAATATATCTGGTAACAATGATATTTACCTGTCTTATAATAATTTTTGAGAACAGACCTCCTGTAAAAACTCTTTCGTGGGTGCTTGTAATTTTACTTATTCCTTTGTTTGGTATTGTACTGTATATCTTGTTTGGTCAGAGTTTTCGTAAAACAAAAATATTCTCACGGAAAGCTGTTGTTGATTCTGAATACCTGTTTGCAATTGCATCGGAGCAGAAAGAGACCCTTAAGGCAAAGCTTAGGAATAAGTCTGCGAATATTAAGGAGAAATCACATCTTATGACTTTAATGCTTAATAATGAAAAAGCAATGCTTACCGAGAATAATGAAGTGAAGATCCTGATTAATGGCTCTGAGACTTTTCCTGCCATGCTTAGAGCAATAAGAAGTGCCAGGAAATTTATCCATCTTGAATTTTTTAGATTCGATATAGATGAAATCGGAAATGAATTCAGGACTATACTAATGGAAAAAGCGGGAGAAGGAGTAGAAGTTCGAATTATTATTGATGATGTTGGAAGCTGGAGTTTTAAGTCGAAATATATTCAGGAAATGCGAGCCAGAGGTGTAAATATATATTCATTTATGCCTGTAAAATTCCCTCACTTTACAAGCAAAATAAATTATCGTAATCATAGAAAAATACTTATTGTTGATGGTGAAAAGGGATATGTCGGAGGACTAAATATCGCTGAGAAATATTTAAAGGGGGCAGATGGAATTGGCCCATGGCGCGATACGCATCTTGAGATTATGGGAGATGCTGTGGCGTCTATGAATATGGTATTCCTTGTTGATTGGTACTTTGTTAGCAGAGAGGTGCTTACACGTGATAATAAGTATTTTTGTGTTCCAAAGGTGGAGAATAGATGTTTGATGCAACTTGCAACATCCGGTCCTGACAGCGATTGGGCAAACATTATGCAGGTTTATTTTTCTGCTATCTCAACAGCAAAGAAATCAATCTATCTTTGCACGCCGTATTTTTCACCAAACGAGAGTATACTCACTGCAATAAAAACGGCAGCATTAAGCGGACTTGATGTAAGATTAATTATTCCCGGTAAATCCGATTCGGTAATCGCTAACTGGAACAGCCGATCTTATATTGGCGAATTGCTCGATGCAGGAGTCAGGGTTTATCTCTATAATAATGGGTTTAATCATTCCAAATTCCTGGTAATCGACCTTGTGTTTTCATCGGTAGGATCTCCGAATCTCGATATGAGAAGTTTTGATCTTGATTTCGAAATCACTGCTCTTATTTACGATGAAAAGTTTGCCAGAGACCTGACAAAGGTATATTTTGATGATCTTGCTGAAAGTGTCGAAGTACTTCCTGAACTATGGAAAGGCAGAAAAAGATCAGAGCGGTATAAGGAATCTCTTTCAAGAACACTCGGACCATTATATTAATTTAGCTTATGAAGCTTGCAGAAGGATCCAGATATATTTTTATTGTTGAAAAAAAGATTGAGTTTGAGGGGAATGAATACTGGGTGCTAAGCGGACCTGATAAAAAAAGGTATCTTTTGAATAGTGTTGATTATTCAGCTTACAATATCACTCCCGGACAGAATCTGGATTGCAGAATTGATAAAATTAATTGTAAGGGAGAAGTTTTTCTGGAGCCAGAACATCCATTTTACAGAGAAGGCTCGGTCTATGAATTCAGGGTTGAATCGATAGAAACCCGCGTTAATAAGTCGGGAGAAAATCAGGATGTTGTGATATTAAGTGGTAATTATATTCCCAGGGTAGTAGTTCCGGCTAAAAACTTTGATCCTCTAATTCCATCGGTACATACCAGTGTTCTTTTAAAGGTTGATAGAATTGTTAAGGGAACGATTATTATAGGCGGCTCTGACACTGATGTTGCTTCAGAGAAAATCAAGGATAGTGAGCTGCACGATTTTGTGATTCTCGGCGAATCAATAGGATTGGACGGTAAGTCCTGTTTTGTGATAAAGGATAAAGAGAATAATATACAGTATACGATACCAAAAGAATACTATGCTCACTATGGCTTTAAAACAGGTAGCTTATTTAAAGGAAGGTTCCTTAGATACAAAGAAGGCCATGGACTTAATATAGAACCGGATAGTCCTTTTTTTAAACCAGGTAATATCTATGATTTCAGGGTAAGAGAATTTATTAAGCTGCCTGATGGCATTGAAGATGTAATGGTAGTAGAGGACGAATATGGTTACCCGCATCATGTAATGCCTGATTACCAGGCTATACCTGGTTCTATTATAAGGTTCAGGGTGGTTAAGATGAGAAAAGGCTGGCCTTTGCTTGAAGCATTGTAATAGCCGACTATCTATTACTGTTGATATACATCTGCTTAAAAAATTATTATCTGTAGTGGCATTTTATGTCCTGTTTTGCGATTCTCAGAGTCATATATTTTATTTTTTTCAGAAATAGTCTTACCTGAATAGGGTAATCAGTTGTTTTAAAGGTCATAAGTATAAATTAACTTAAAAACCCATGCAGGTAGTCATGAAAATAATTCCATATATACTTTTTCAAAACTATTTATAAGATTTAGGTAATATCCGGCATGGGTTTTTTCTTTTTATTTGGCCTGGTAATTATTTTTCTGTGCTAACTGCTTCTCCCTAATTCTTTTTATTTATTAATTCAAGTTAATTACCCTTTTAAGCTTCTTACTGCTATTCCTTCCGATGTCATTATATAAGCAGTGATATGTATTTTTATTATAGAATTAAATTTACATATATAAAATAAGTGTACTATAATAGTATAAATAAAATAAAAACGTATATTTGTAGCTGAATAGTATACTTAATAGCTATGACTAAGTATTTAAAGAATATTAAATATCAGGCAATATTAAAGACTGCAAGAGAGCTTTTCTGGAAGCATGGTTTCAGGAGGGTCAGTGTCGAAGAGATATGTAAGGAAGCCAATGTCAGTAAAATGACCTTCTATAAATTTTTCCCTAATAAGGTTGAGCTGACTAAGAGAATACTTGATAATATAATCGAAGTCAATATTGAGAAGCTTATTATTATTCGCGATAGCGACATGAGTACGGCTGAAAAGATGGCGGAAATTATGAGGATGAAGTTTGAAGGTTCTACCGGTATAAGCGAAGAATTTATTAAAGATCTGTATCAGAACCCTGAAAGTGAGCTGTCTGAGTATATGGGTTTAAAAATGCAGGAGATGTTTTCAGAACTGAGGACTTTTTATCAGGTTGGTAAAGAGAATGGTTGGGTGAGAAAGGACCTGAATATTGATTTTCTGTTAAGCTTTGTCAGTAAGTCTGTTGATATTATTTCGAGCAACGAGTTCCGTCAATATTTTAACTCTTCACAGGAAATGATAATGGAAATAACAAGTTTGTTCGTTTATGGTATGACACCTGTCTCGGAATCGTATAATGATTAAAATAAGACCAAATATCGTTATAGGATTTCTATTACTGTTAATATCTTCAGTAATCCAATCCCAGGATACCTTAAAAATAAAGGGGCAACTATCCGGTTGGATGCTTTATAATGGTAGTAATAAGCTGTCTTTGTATTCAGGAGCCAGATACCTGCCACAGCTTAATTATGATATAAACCTGAAAAATGGTAGTTTAATCGACTTTGAGGCTTCAGTAAACCTCTACGGTCTTGCCGGCACAATGCCCTTCGATTCGTTAAAAATTGACGGTGGTATTAGGCCTTATCGCTTATGGGCAAGGTACTCTGCCAACCAGTTTGAGATGAGGCTGGGTTTACAGAAAATCAACTTTGGATCGGCTTCCATGCTCAGACCATTGATGTGGTTCGATCAGCTCGATCCCCGCGATCCCCTTGGATTTACAGATGGAGTATGGGGACTCCTGGGGCGATATTATTTTCTTAATAATGCCAATATCTGGTTATGGGCTCTCTATGGAAATAATAAACCAAGAGGATGGGAGCCAATACCTGTAAATAGTAAATATCCGGAAGTTGGCGGAAGGGTACAGGTTCCTGTACCCCGGGGAGAAGCAGCCTTGACCTATAATTATCGGGTCGCCGACTCAAGAGACATTGATGTATCAATACCTGCGTTTTCTGAGATTTCTGAAAATAAGATTGGGTTTGATATTAAACTTGACTTGCTTTTCGGACTATGGATTGAAGGCTCAGTTACCTCGAAGAATAACGATCTGGGGATATATAAGAATCAGGAAATATATAATATTGGAATCGATTATACTTTTGGTATAGGGAATGGACTGTATATGGTATACGAACAGATTTTAGCAGCCTATAGTGAAAGACCATTTTCCTTTGATAATACAAGCTCATTCTCGCTTATTTCACTCTCTTATCCGGTAGGTTTATTTGATAATTTAAGTGGAATAGTGTATTACGATTGGCAAAATAATAAGTCATATAACTTTCTTAACTGGCAGCATTCATATAATAACCTGTCAGTGTATTTTATGGCTTTCTGGAATCCCGATAATTATTTTATCCCTGCCCAGCAAACAGATCAGAACCTTATGGCAGGAAAGGGAGCTCAAATAATGCTAGTATATAACCATTAAAGATATTGAAATGGAAAACTCTCAAATTATCAGAATTGAAAACCTCGTTAAGAGATTTCCTGTCGGTAAAACAAAATTTACCGCTGTAGACGGCATAAGCTTAAGCTTTGGAAAAGGCGAATTTGCAGGACTGGTGGGGCCCAGTGGCTCTGGGAAAACTACTCTGCTAAATATTATTGGCTCACTTGATACTCCTTCTGACGGGACAGTGTCTGTTATTGATAAGTCTGTATCAGATCTGAGTCACAGGCAATCGGCCCTGCTCAGAAACAGGTATATTGGCTTTATCTTCCAGACATATAACCTGCTTCCTGTGTACAATGTATATGAGAATGTTGAGTTTGCATTACTTCTGCAGAAATTATCTGCTTCTGAAAGAAAGAAGGCCGTTATGGATGCCCTTGAATGGGTAGGACTGACAGATAAGCTTAAATCCAAACCTACTATGCTTTCGGGTGGTGAATGTCAGAGAGTGGCAATTGCAAGGTCAATGGTAAAAAAACCATTGATAGTTCTTGCAGATGAGCCGACGGCTAACCTCGACTCTAAGAATTCCCACCATATTCTTCAGACCATGAAGCATCTTAACAAAGAGCTAAATACCACTTTTATTTTTGCAACTCACGATGAGAAAGTGATGCAGTACCTTAACAGGATAATCTCGCTTGAGGATGGCAGGGTGGTAAAAGACGAAGCGGTAAAGAATTCTAAAAACTAGTATCATGTTATCATTAAAACTTGCATTTAAAAATTTAATGGGAGCCGGATTAAGAACCTGGCTCAATGTACTTGCACTTTCTTTCGCCTTTGTTCTGATAATCTTTTATAATGGAATGATAGATGGGTGGAACAGGCAGGCTATAAGAGATACAAAAGACTGGGAAACAGGGGAGGGTCAGTTCTGGCATCCTGAATATGACCGCTTTGATCCGTATACAATAGAAGATTCGCATGCTCTTCTCTCAGAAGAGATTAAGCTTGAGATCGGGAACAATAATCTTACTCCTGTACTGATAGCTCAGGCTACTGCTTATCCACAGGACAGATCAATGGGAATTGTACTTAAGGGAATAGACCCTGAACAGAAGATTCTTAAATTACCATCTTCTTCCTTGCCTGATTCAGATGGACAGCAGTATGGCATTATCGGGAGAGGGATGGCCAGATCTGCAAATCTTAAAGTTGGGGATAATTTACTTGTAAGATGGCGCGATAAGAATGGAACTTTTGATGCGTGCGAGATACAGATTGCTAAAATCTTTAAATCAAATGTACCTTCTGCAGAGAATGGTCAGATTTATGTTTCAATTTCGTCGCTAAGAGAGATGATGGGATTGAAGGAAGAGGCTACAATGCTTATATGCGGAGATAATTTTGAGAAAAGGGATCTTGATGGATGGGATTATAAAAGTAATGAGTTTCTGCTTAATGACCTGAATAAAATAATTGAATCAAAGAAATTCAGCGGTGCAATTTTGCAGGGCTTACTCCTTATAATTGCTCTTATAGCAATTTTTGATACACAGGTTCTTTCTATATTCAGGAGACAGAAGGAAATAGGTACTTATATTGCACTTGGACTTACACGGACTCAGGTAGTAGGTATTTTTACTGTCGAGGGAGGAGCTCACAGCATACTTGCTGTTATTCTTGGCTCTGTTTACGGTATTCCACTGTTTCTTTGGCTTGATAAGCAAGGCATTAATCTTAGCTATGCTGCTGATATGAACTTTGATCTGCCAATGGCAGAATACTTATTTCCATACTATAGCCTTAGACTGATACTGGTTACCATAGCTATTGTTGTAATATCTGCAACTATAGTTAGCTACCTGCCTGCAAGAAAAATATCTAAAATGAAACCAACAGAAGCATTAAAAGGGAAACTGCAATGATACGATTTCTATTTAAAGGAATAATAAGAGACAAAAGCAGAAGTTTACTTCCTGTTATTGTTGTTGCGCTTGGCGTATTCCTTACCGTTTTTATGAGCGCATTTTTTAAGGGAGTACTTACCGATATAATTGAAATGACAGCAAATTTCTCTTCGGGTCATGTTAAAATTACGACTCGTGCTTACTCAGAGAATGCCGACCAGTTACCTATTGATCTGGCAATAATTGGAGCAGATGATTTAAAAGATCAGCTTACCAGAGAGTATCCTGATATGGAATGGTTCGAAAGAATCAAGTCTGGTGGATTGCTCGATGTGCCTGATGAGAATGGCGAAACACGCGGACAGGGACCAGCACTGATTACAGCAATAGATCTTCTTAGCCCTGATAGCCCTGAGATTGAAAGAATGAATATTCAGAACTCAATAATAAAAGGAAAACTGCCAGATAAAAGAGGAGAAGTACTGATAAGTGATGATTTTGCATGCAAATACCAGGTTGAGATAGATGACGAAGTTACATTATTCGGTTCTACTATGAATGGAAGTATGATGTTCTATACTTATACTGTAAGCGGAACACTGAGATTTGGTAATTCCGCTCTCGACAGGGGAGCTGTATTTATTGATTTGAAGGATGCTCAGCAGGCAATGGATATGGATGATTCAGTTTCTGAGATACTGGGCTATTTTAAGGATGCTCCCTATATTGATACAGAAGCTAAAGAACTGGAACAGGAATATAATAGTAAGTATAGCAACGAAAACGACGAATTTTCTCCTAAAATGACAAGATTGGCTATTGATGCAGGTATGGGAGACTACCTTTCAATGGCTGATAATGTAGTTGCAATGATGTCTTTTATTTTTATTATAGCAATGTCAATTGTTCTATGGAATACAGGACTTCTTGGAGGACTGCGCAGATATTCTGAGTTCGGAGTGAGACTTGCATTGGGTGAAGAGAAAAGGCATATCTATATGACTACAATCTATGAAGCTGTTCTTATAGGAATTATCGGATCTGTTGTGGGAACAGTACTTGGATTATTGCTATCATATTACCTGCAATATCATGGATGGGATTTTTCTGAGCTAACCGGAAATATTGGAATGATGATGCCAAATGTATTCAGAGCCCAGGTTACACCATCAATGTTCTATGTGGGATTTATTCCCGGAGTACTTGCTACTGTTTTTGGATCCGCACTTGCGGGTTTTGCAATATATAAACGCAAGACAGCAAGGCTGTTTCATGAACTGGAAGTATAAAGAGATGTGAGAGATGAGAGTTGAGATGTGAGAGATGAGAGTTGAGATGTGAGAGATATTAACAATTGAAAAAAGTATACAAA
>CAZWLP010000043.1:0-21180 GCA_964634565.1 uncultured Rikenellaceae bacterium
TTGCTCCTTGCTCCTTACATAACAACATTTATCAGCCACCAGATAAGTGGCAATGTAATAATACTTAATAATGTAGACATAAAAACATTTGAGGTTGCCAGTTGGTCATCGACCTTAAATATTTTTGCCACAATTACCACATTAGCCATACATGGCATTGCAGCCTCAATAATTACAACAGAAATAATAATTGGATCAATACTTGCGAGTAGCTTATTTCCAAGAAAAGAAAACATAAATATCAATAAAACAGGAATCAATATATTTTTATTAATAGAGGTAAGATATACAAGGGGATTTGTAAAAATCCCCTTTATCTTCATCAGTCCGAGAAGGGCCCCGATATAAATCATTGATAAGTATATAGTTGTACCCCCAAGGCTCATAAATGGTTGCAGGATAACATCAGGAATACTAACTTTTAGAACAAATAATAAAAATCCCAGTAATATTGCTACAGAGTTCGGGTTTATCATCTTCCTGATGCTCTCTGTAAAAGGCATTCCTCCTTTTCGTGTGATAACATAAATACCAACTGTCCATAATAACATAATGGAAACAAATGCATAAATACTTGCATAGAAAAGGCCCATATCACCAAAAAGTGCGCTAACCACGGGGAAGCCTATATACAGAATATTACCAAAGCCATGGTGAGCAATAAATACAGACTTCTGCTCATGTTTAAGCGAAAAAAATGTAGATGAAATAAGACCAAACAGAAGCATCAGGATAATTACAAGGAAAGAAATCAGGATAAGTATAAGGCTGTTTCGTAGAATTTCAGGTGTAAGGTCCAGCTTACTGAAGTTTGTTACCAGCAGTAAGGGAAGAGTGATATTAAAAATTATCCTGACAAGCTGATCGCGTGTTTCTTCCCTGATAATACCAATCTTAGATGCGACAAAGCCAACCAGAACAAGTATAGCCAGATAAGCAATCTGGTTAATTATAATGGATTGTTGCATATACCCGTTTTCTAATTGATAAGACAAAATAAGGATCAAAAAGGAATATTTCCTAATTTCGCAGATGTTATGAAACAATATAAGGGAAGGCTTGCAGGAATACTCGGCACAATTATCATTCACTTGATAGGAGGCATTGTTTTTATGTCGGTCAGACTTTCATCCCTGTATTATCAGGATCAATCAGAATTTGTAATTGAGTTTGAACAGGAGAGAGACTATGTGGAAGAAGAGCTTATTGAGGTTCCGGTAACACTGGAGCAATTGTTTCAGGACGATGAAAGATACCTGGATATTGTAAAAAATATCGCAAACCAGGATGTTGCGGATATTGATCCAATGGAATTACAGGACAGGGTGAAGGAAGAACTTATTGCAAGCGGACTTCTGGGGGAAGATAATTTTATAGACGAGCAAAAGAATACCAACGAAGAAATGGATAAGGGCGATACTGAAATTCAATCATCTCTCGAAGGAAAAGACAGTCTGTTAATAGAAAAATCGGCCAATGAACTGGAGGCTATGTACAACGGACCTACCCGAATATTTTATAATCTTGAGAACAGGCACCACCTAAAGCTGCCTATACCAATCTATAAGTGTGAAAATGCAGGTCTTATTGTAATTAATATTATTGTTGATCAGAGTGGAAGGATTACAGATTATTCGCCGGATGAGCAATCAAGTACAACATCTGACAAGTGCCTGCTGGATGCAGCAATTAGTTCTATTAGACAAACAAGATTTAATCCGGATAATAATTCGCCTGAAAAGCAGTCAGGATATATAAGCTTTGAGTTTGTAGCACAGTAGGGCGAAGGAATTGATATATAGATCTGTACCACTTAATATCTTATAATCTTTTGATCAGAATAAGCTTGACTGCTCGGGGTAAGAATATGCTTCGATTATTTCGGGTCGGTTTTTGAGAATATCCTTTTTCCCCAGGATTGGACTAACAGTATGATATGATAAGCTTTTATCGTCAAAGGGCTTCAATAATTCTTCCACTTCATCCGGACTGCCATATAACCATTGATTTTCATCTTCAGCAGATATAATAACGGGCATTCTACGTTTGGAATTATGGATCTCGGCCATCTTCTTATTAGCCTTTGTGGTAAGTATTGAGAATGTATGAATATCCTTTTTATTAATTTCATCATACCATCTGTCGTATATTCCGGCAAGTGAAAAAATATTTGATTCGGGACTCCAGATATACCATGGTCTTTTCCCTGAGCCAATATGCTGCCATTCAAAAAAACCGGCGACGGGAACAAGGCATCTTCTGTTTCGGTACGAATCGGCAAAAGAGGGCTTTTCTGCGACTGTCTCACTCCTGGCATTAGGAGTCATCTTACGTATTTTCTTCGCTTCCTCAATATCTGTCACCCATGATGGGATTAATCCCCACTTAAAAACTGACAGCTCTCTTTCTCTAATATTATTAAGGTGGGAAACCGGAAGGTCGGGGTAGGAAAAGGCGTGATAGTAATAACTGGGATTATATTTTTCGGGATCAGACAACTTTGAACCATAGCGCGATTCAAGCTCCTCCCTGATAATATTTACATTTATTGTAAAGCACATATTATTCAGATTCCGACAGGAAGGGATAAGGATCAAGAGGTACCGGAAGAGTATAATTAAAAAGGTCCTCCTGTGTCCATTCTCCTGTTCTGGATATAGCTCTTGTCATCATGCTGCTGACATCACTCGGGAATTTAGACTGTTTCCAGGTATTTGTATTAAAGAGAGCCACCCATATCATCCCATCAGGATACCTCCTAACCATGGCAGACGTTCCGGCAAACGACCCGGTTCTCCACCAGTAACCATTTGATGTGGATCCCTTCCAGCCTATTGGAGCCCAACCATTAGTTCTGTCGGTCATAAACTCAATTGTTTCCGGTGACAGTATATCCTTAACATTATCGAAGCCATCAATCGACATAACAAACCTTAGCAGATCAGGAGCCGTTGTAATCCATGCCCCGGCACCACCTAATGATTCAATATCATTTCCACCATTCGATGCAGGAACCAGCTCACCTGTACCATAGATCGATTTCTTTGGTATCGCATTTGAAGGTTCAAAATATTTTACTTCATACGGACTCCTTTGATTATACAGATTTCTAGCCAGTTCAAAATCGAATAATCCAAGAGGCTCAAAAAGATTCTTCTGACAGTACTCTTCATAGGGCATATCAGAAACTTTCTCTACTACCAATCCCAATATGGCGTATCCCAGGTTTGAATAGGAACGACCCTTCCCGGGAGTAAAATGCATCCTTTTATTCAGCGCAAATCTAACAATGTTTTCGGTCGAAACAGGAGGATCTATATTAAGAGACGATGCTACAACAAGGGGCATAAACATTTGATCGCCCCACCGTGGAGTCCATCCTCCCTTATGACTTAGAAGATGTGCTACTGTAATCCTTTCTGCCCTTGAATCGCGAGGATCTGCATAATAATCATCATTCAGGATACCATCAGGTCCGAAAACTTTCTGGTTAAGATCAAGCTCTCCATCTTCATATAGTTTCAAAATTGCAGTCGCAGTAATCAGTTTTGAAACACTGGCAATACGAAACCTGTGATAGGGCTCAACCTTTACCGCACCATTATCATCCGCGATACCATATCCTTTGGCAAGCACCAGTCTCCCATCCTTGTAAACTGCCACAGAAGAACCTTTGATATCCCAGCTTCGAATAAAATAATTAACTGTACGATCAAAGGAGTCATAATAATCAAAATCAGAGAAAGAATTAAGCAGTCGCGAATTTTCAGGGAGGTAAGGAAACCTTGGGGGCGAGCTACCACCACTATATTCAGGATTAATATTAATAATCCCGAATAATACCACTAAAAATAAGATTTTATACTTTTTTCCGAACATATGCCCTGATTGAGCGGCACAAACATAATAATTTATACGCCAAGTTTCTCCCTGATCTTTTCAACAAGAGTTTTTAGATCGTCCGGTACTATTTTTTCAAGTTTATCGAAATCAGGCTTTGCCTTTGGTCTTGTTCGAAGGTCATTAACATCTTCGATAGGTTTTTTCGTTGCGGAACCAAGATATGAAAGTAATTTCCAGTTCTTTTCATCATTAAATAGTGGTAATAACTCAAGAGCAATATGGTCAAAAATAACAGATGGGGCATAAGCCTTATTATTGTCCAGCTGCTTAACCTCCTCCCTGATCCACTCATTGGTTGCCAGATTAAGCATTATATCTATATTTTTGAAAGCTGTTCTGACTTTTTCTGCCTTTAATTCCGAAAATGCTTCATAAGCTCCCTCATACTCCTTTGATGGGGGCTTGTCTATCCATTTCTCTGCAAAATAATCGAGAAACCAGAACGATGTCATATGTGCAATGGCGTTTGAAAACCATGTAATCTGTCTTGGATCAGTGTAAAGAGTGCTCATTAAACGAGCAAACTGGTAAGCTACCTTGCCATAGGTCAGGTGCCCCACAGTAAGGCCCATTTTATAATACTCAACGTTAATCGGAGTATATAAACGCATCCCGTAATAAATATCGTTAACAACCCAGATAGGCTTATAGCCAAGTACAGGCTTTGCCCCTACCAGCCTGTCAATCACATTACTTACCTCTCTCGCAACAGGTTCAATATTACTGTTGTATTCCTTTGTTTCCCACAAATCCAGATTAAGTTTCCATTCCATTGTTCTATCTGTTAATTAGTTTTACGACACAATTAATTTACAAAATTACTGCGCCAATTACAAATTGCAAAAATAACAGATTGTTCGGGATTAATGACAAACACTTGTATAAAGCTTTTGTTATATTTGTAATATGTCGAATGGAAGGGCCGATATTATCCTTAGACCTGCTCTGATTATCTTAGCAATACTTGCTGTATTTTCCAACTATCTGTACTCTCAGCAAGATATTATTATAATGGATACCTCCGACTACCAGCCTTACCCTGATGGTCTCAATATCAATCTGTCAATTGCAGCATCAAAAGGTTACGCTTTTGATATTAACAGGTTAATTAAACTGGGAGCAGATATAAATGCTACTGATGAAATAGGTGCAACTCCCTTAATTTATGCTGTTGCCAATAATAGAAAGACTGCTGTTGAAATCCTTATGAATTATTCTCCTGACCCTGATATAAAAACATTATCCGGTGAAGCAGCCCTTCATATCGCTGCTAAAAATGGAAATATTGATATTTCAGAGTTACTAATAAGGAATAATGCCGACATTAATATACGCGACGAATCAAATTGCACACCACTTCATTTTGCCTCTATCTATAACTACTATTATTTAACAGATCTGCTGATTTACTATGAGGCAGAAATTGATCCTCAAACACTTGATGGCACAACCCCTTTGATGGCAGCAGTATGGGCAGGTAATGCTGAAATAGCAGATATTCTTATTAAAAATGGCGCCAATGTCAATCAGCCTGATACAGAGGGTTATACCCCACTACTTATTGCAGCTCAATATGGGGATACCCTGCTTACCAGCTTATTAATTGATAATGGTGCTGATATTAGCAGTCATACCAAAGCCGGATACGATATTGGAGCTCTTGCTGCCCGGACCGGTAACAAAGAATATTCAGAATACATTATAAAAAAAACCGGATGGCTGAAAATGAGGAAGCCCGATGCAATTGACCCTCTGGTTGTTGCAAGGAGGTCAGGCAAGAAAGAGACTTATAAAATTTTTAAGGATATCTCTGGAACCAAATTACCCGCTTTATACTTTGATAAAGTCAGTATCAGTGCATCTGCAAAATTAAATCGCGATTTTTATACCGGTGTCTTTATAAGTTTTATTGAACCCTATCACGAAATCCGTATAAACGCCGGAATAGAATTTAAACCTGCCTATACCAGGGTACTCCAACAGGAAGAGGAGAATATATTCTGGCAATATGAGGATAAAAGATATGTGCTTTTTACCGGGCTTGGCAAGAAATTTCTGATAACCGACAGCTATTTTAAGGGAACTGTAAAAATTATTGCAGATCTTAATATTGGATATATGATGGCCACGAATTATAAGGGTACATATGAAAAACCATCTGATAAACTGCTTATTATTCCCTCCATTGGAATGGAAAGAACTATTAGAAATTTCAGCTTTAGCTGCATGTACGAATATATGAACACAGATCTTTATAAACCGGGGCCACACTGGTTAAAATTTGGCTTTTCTTATTATATAAATTTCAGTGGAAAACAGGCATCACTTAAAAATATTACATGGTACTAAAATGAAAAGCAGCATTAAAATATTGGCACTTATCTGCCTTTTACTTATTTTTTCATGCGAGAAAATGAAGATTTATAACTGCGATAACTGCCTGGATGAAATGCCTTATGAAGTAAAATTAAAAATCAGACTGATACCAATATTCTCTTTTAGCGAGGAGGGATACTATGTAAGGGTCTACAAAGGAAAGATAGAGGATAATATATTAATTGATGAGCGTACTGCCTGGAAAGAATTCGATATTTATGGACTGGTAAACCAGGAGTATTCAGCTATTTCCACACAAACCGTTGATGGTATTGAATATAATATTGTAAGCAGTACTACAATCAAGGTGGAATCTCGGGATGATTACTGCGAAGAAGTATGTTATATTGTAATAAATGATAATATTGACCTTAGAAAAAGATTTCAATAAGATATAATTGTGAAAGAATACAGATTAAAATATGGAGAGGAAAAGATAAATATTAGTCTTCCCGGAAATGCTGTAAAGCTCAGTGTAACTGAACCTGGTGAAATCATAAACAGGGAAGACTTTAATAGCTCATTAAATAAGTCACTAAGCATTCAGCCCCACAATACAGTAGCTATTATTGTATCCGACAAAACAAGACTTTGCAGCTATGATATTTATCTTCCCTGGCTTACAGCCAACCTTAAATCAAGAGGCATAAGTCCTGAAAATATAACTTTCTATATTGCCTATGGCACACATCCCAGGCAAACAGATAAAGAAAGTCTGAAGGCATATGGAAAAACCTTCATGGAATACCGGTTTATTCATCACGACTGCGACGATAATGAATCCATGGAAATGATAGGAACAACATCCAGGGGTACAGATGTTATGATCAGGAAAGATATCCTGAAATACGATTCACTTATTCTTTTCGGGGCAATTTCGCATCACTATTTTGCAGGCTACGGTGGTGGAAGAAAGCTAATATTTCCAGGGCTGGCAGGCAGAGAATCAATATATCAGAATCATAAACTCTTTATCGACTTTGATGCAGGCAGACTTAACCCGGCCTGTCAGTCGGGACAACTTGACACTAACCCGGTAGCAGAAGATCTGAAGGAAATTGATGATCTGCTGCCACATAAGCTAATTATTTCAGGTATACTGAATACAGGAGGGTCTGTTGCAGTAATCAGATTTAACAGAGATTATAATGAATTTACAGATACTTGCGGCATTTACGACAAATCATACAGGTGTGCTGCAGAAGAAAAATTCGATATGGTAATTGCATCTGCGGGAGGTTACCCAAAGGATATTAATTTTATCCAGACCCATAAATCCTTACATAATGCTGCATCCTTTGTAAAAGACAAAGGGAAGTTAATATTACTTGGTGAATGTCGTGATGGTATTGGAAATAATTCCTTTATGGATATTTTCTCAGGATCTGAAAAGGATATAGTTGACAGACTCAAAACCAACTACTCTGGCAATGGAGGAACTGCCCTGGCTACCCTGACAAAAACCTCAAGAATTAAAGTATTTATGCAAACTGATCTGACTGCAGATAATTGCAAAAAAATGGGGATAATAAAAGTTGATACAGCCAGTATCCGGGAAGAAATTTATAATACTACAGGTAGTATTGCAGTGATTGAAAATGCAAGTATTATATTCTGATATTAAATTTATCCCTTTGTGCTTTTTTATATCTGAGCGTATTTCTATCTTTGGCCTCCCTGTAAAAGGCTCAGGCTTATATCAGCCTGATAATGAATATATTATTAATAACTTCGAATAAGAGTAATGAAAATAGCAATTCCAAGTAAGGATAATTTTGTAGATGACCATTTTGGTCACTGTCAGTACTATACCATATTTACCTTAAATGCAGATAAAAAAGTTGAAAGCAAAGCAATTCTTGCTTCGCCTGAAGGCTGTGGCTGTAAATCAGATATAGCATCTATTCTGTCTAATATGGGAGTTACAGTATTACTGGCCGGAAATATGGGAGAAGGAGCTATCAATAAACTGGCCGGAGCCGGTCTGGAAGTATACAGAGGATACAGAGGCGAAGTTGAAACAGTACTTGAGGCATATCTGATCGGTGACCATGGGACAGATACTGTTTGCCAGGCTACTCACGATCACGGAGATGGCAGTCACAGCTGCAATCATAATTAATTCAGATCTTTTCTTTTGAAAGTATTCCCCTGAGGTCGTTAGGTTTAACGTTCTCGGTTATTTCAGCATTATCTGTAACTGATATCTTACCTCTTTCTTCAGAAACAACTATAACAAGAGAATCTGTCAGCTCGGTAATTCCCAACGCGGCCCTGTGCCTCATCCCGAATCTTGGGGGAAGATTTGGATTGTTAGTTATAGGAAGAGGACATCTGGCTGCATATATTCTACCCGCTTCAATAAGAACCGCACCATCATGAAGAGGACTGTTTTTGGAAAATATTGACAGAAGCAACTCCGCACTTATCCTGGAATTAATCTCCTCTCCTCCCTGTGAATACAACTCCAGAGTACTCTTACGTGCAATCACTATTAATGCTCCTATTTTATTCTCTGCCATTACTTCAACGCTTCTGACAATCTCTTCTACTGACCTCTGCCTTTCGGGAGATACCGAGACACCACTGCTGAATAACTTCTCAAAGGAGAAACTACCACTACCAAGGTACCTGCTACCTATAATCAGCAAAAATCGTCTTATCTCCTGCTGGAAAACAATTATTAATGCAATTACACCTACTCCGATAACCTGTCCGAGGATTAAACTTATCAGCTCCATATTAAAAGCCTTCACAATTAGCCAGAACAGATAAACAAAGAAAATACCAAGGAAGATACTGAGTGCTGCAGTCCCCCGTATCAACCTGTAAAGCTGATAGAGTATGATCGCAACAAGTACAATATCAATTATATCTAATATTGAGATTGGAGGCATAACAGTTTTTTAAAGCAGCACTAAATTACTAAAAATATTCAATCACAGCTTCTTATAAATATTTTCACTGTATCAACAGCTTCATCAACATCGTGAACACGGATAATATTTGCGCCCTTACTTAAGGCAAGTGTATTTAAAACTATCGTTCCACTTAATGAATCTTCAGGAGACTTATCCAGTACTTTCCATACCATAGACTTTCTTGACATACCAACCAGTACAGGCCGTTCTAGAATTTCAAATTTATCCAGGTCCCTGATAAGATTATAATTATGATCGATACTCTTTCCAAATCCAAAACCAGGATCAATAATAATATCATTTACACCTAAAGAAGTAAGTTTCTCAATCCTTTCCGTAAACCAGAGGATCAGGTCGTTTATTATATTATCATAAACCGGGTTGTTCTGCATTGTTTCCGGGCTACCCTGCATATGCATCAAAATATAGGGCACATTTTTCTCTGCTATCAACGAAAACATATTCTTATCCAGCATACCGCCGGATATGTCGTTAATAATATCAACACCAAATTCTTCGATTCCAAAACGGGCAACTTCAGACCTGAAAGTGTCGAGAGAAACAAGCTGCTGCGGGTAATTTCTGCTGACAATTTCCAAAGCTGTCCTGATTCGGGATATCTCTTCGTCGACAGAAATATTGTCTGCTCCCGGACGTGAAGAATATCCGCCAATATCAATAATATCAACACCTGAGGCAATCATCTTATCGATTCTGGCATTTATTGACGACCGGCTTAGCGACCGGCTGCCTTCAAAAAATGAATCTGGAGAAGTATTTAATATCCCCATAACCTTTGGTACAGACAGATCAAATAACTTAGCCCTGATATTTATTAATTTATTCAACCATTAATTATTTTATCCAGCACAAATTTAAGTTTTTTTTAATATGCCTCAAGCAAGAATAATTTTTCTGGCAAAATGACTGCTCTCAACTGTTAATATCTAATTTATTCTTTTAATAACTGTCGAATGATTTGTACTACATACTTGCTATCTTTGTGCTTAATGCTAAGAATACAAATAATCAATGAATCTAATTGTTATTGAAGGGCTTGATGGTGCAGGTAAGAGCACGCAGATACAGATGCTGGGAGAGCACTTTAATAAGAGTGGTTTTAAGTCTGATTTCCTGCATTTCCCAAGGATGGAAGAACCTTTCTTCGGCGAACTGATTTCCAAATTTCTGAGAGGCGAGTTCGGAAAGTTGGAGGATGTAAACCCATATCTTGTTGCAATGATTTATGCCGGCGATCGTAAAGATGCATCAGATTTAATAAGAAGCTGGCTAAACAGTGGGCACTATGTATTACTCGACAGGTATGTATATTCAAATATTGCCTACCAGTGCGCAAAACTTAATAATGGAGCTGAACAAGACATACTCAGAGATTGGATACTTAAGCTTGAATTCGAGCATTTCAAAATTCCTTCACCTTCGCTAAATATTTTTCTGGATGTACCGTTTTCTTTTACTGAAGCAAAACTTAATGGCAAACGCTCCGGTGACGACAGGAGATATCTGAACGGAAATTCTGATATTCACGAAGAGAGCCTTATATTTCAAAGAAAGGTAAGGCAGATCTATATTGAAACATCCCGGACAGATCCTGCACTCGAGGTTCTAAGCTGTATTGATGATTCGGGAGAGATAATGTCGCCGGATATAATCTTTAATAAAATTCTCAATTTGCTTGAACAAAAACAACTTTTCAAATGAAATATGCCAGAAATTTTGCAAGGATAGTTTCCGGGCTGGTTTTTATTTTTTCCGGCCTTTCAAAAGGAGTCGACCCAATGGGTTCGATGTATAAATTTATTGACTATTTCACTGCCTTCGGCCTGGATTCTTTAAATAATATTGCACTGATTCTTGGAGTAATACTTTGTACGGCTGAGTTTATAATTGGTTTTGCAGTACTTACAGGCATTAGAATAAAAGAAGCATCATGGGGTCTGCTACTGTTTATGATTCTATTCACACCTCTTACTCTGGTGCTGGCTATAAATAATCCGGTATCAGACTGCGGATGTTTTGGAGATGCTATTCACCTTACAAACTGGCAAACATTCTTTAAGAATATAATTATCCTGGGCTTTGTTGTTTTAGTATTTGTTGAGAGAAAAAAGTATTCCAATCTTACTGATAAGACAAGTGAGTGGACCGTTGTAGCAATATCAACAATAGTCTTTTTAATATTTGTCAGGCTAAATTACAGCTACCTTCCTTTTATTGACTTCAGACCATACCATGAAGGCACCAACATAACTAAAAGTATGACAATTCCTGAAAATGCGCCTGTTGATGAATATGAAGTCAGCCTGATCTACGAGAAAGATGGAGAGACACAGGAATTTACACTGGAAAATTATCCCTCTGATAGCAGCTGGGTATTTGTCGACCAGAAATCCACCCTGGTAAAAAAGGGATATATTCCACCCATTCACGACTTCAGCCTTACATCAATCTATGGTGAGGACCTTACAGATATTATTTTAAGTGACCCGGGTTATACCTTACTGATGGTCAGCACCGTTATTTCGGAAGCACCTGAAGGTAGTATAGAGAAAGGAATTGAAATGGGAACCAGTATGCAGGATGATGGTTTTAATTTTTATATTTTAACCTCATCTTCTATAGATGACCTCCTTCTATTTAATAATAATAGAATCTTTCTTTCGGGCGATGAAACTACATTAAAGACTATTATAAGATCGAATCCCGGACTATTACTTTTGCAAAATGGTGTTATACTAAAAAAATGGTCTTATAATTCAATACCTGAACCTGAAAAAATAATAGATAAGCTCGATGTATATGTAAGCAGGCAAGACACAAGTGCAAACCTCAGATTGATCCTGCTTATGTCGCTTGTAGCATCTTTATCATATGTATTAACCTTGATCTTAAAGAAATTAAAACAAAATAAGTTATGAGAAAAAAAATGGTAGCCGGTAACTGGAAAATGAATATGACCCTGGATGAAGGAGAAAGCTTATTTAAGGAGATCTGTAATAAATCAGAAGCCATGGATCCCGGAGATGTTGAAATCGTTGTGTGCAGTCCATTTATCCATCTGAGTACCTTACCCGCCTATTGCAGGGGAGGAAGGTTGAAAACGGGGGCACAAAACTGTTCATCTGAAGAAAGCGGGGCTTACACAGGGGAAATTTCGGCGGCAATGATTAAATCTACCGGCGCTGAATATGTTATTATAGGACATAGTGAAAGAAGATCATATTTTGCAGAAGATGATGCAATACTTTCAAAAAAAGTAAGATTAGCCCTTGATAATGGACTAAAGGTTATATTCTGTTGCGGAGAGTCACTTAAAGACAGGGAAGGCAATAATCATTTTAAGCTTGTAGAAGATCAGCTTCAGAATGGACTGTTCAATCTCAGCGACAAAGATATCTCAAATGTAACAATTGCATATGAACCTGTATGGGCAATTGGCACAGGTGTAACTGCAAGTTCTGAACAGGCCCAGGAAATGCACCGGTTTATCAGGACACTATTAGAAAGCAGGTATTCAGGAGATATAGCCATAAATACAACTATACTTTATGGGGGCAGCTGCAATGCCAAAAATGCAAGAGAGCTATTTTCTATGAAAGATGTTGACGGCGGGCTTATTGGTGGTGCATCGTTAAAACCAGATGATTTTATTTTAATAGCTAATTCGTATTGAAAAGATAATATATATTCATTGTATTTGGCTTATATAGAAGTAGATATAACCATTAAGAAGAATAGAATCAAGGGAGCGGATATAAGCATTGCCGAACTTGGTTCTATCGGATATGAATCGTTTCTGGATACCGATCTTGGTGTAAAAGCATATATCCGGGAAGATCTTTTTGATAGTACTCAATTAAATAATCTTACAATATTCAGATCACGAGAATTTGGTGCTTCATCTTTTAATACACATGTAATTGAAGATATTAACTGGAACAAGAAATGGGAATCTGAGTATAAGGCTGTAAGTATTTATGACTTTTGCCATATACGTTCATCTTTTCATCCAGCCAGCTCAGATTATCAGCACGAAATAGTTATTGAGCCTAAAATGTCTTTCGGAACAGGACATCATGAGACAACATGGCTGATGGCAGCTAAAATGAAAGACATAAACTTTAAGGATAAGACAGTACTGGATGTGGGATGTGGGACAGGGGTGCTTTCCATTCTGGCATCTTTACTACAGGCCGGAGATATTACGGCAATCGATATCGACAGGTGGGCATTTGAAAATTCAAAAGATAACCTTCAACTTAATAATATAAAAAATTGCAATATTTTGCAGGGAAACATATCTGCTGTTGCCGGAAATAAGTATAATATAATCCTTGCTAATATTACACGAAACATCAACATGGAATATCTGGCTGAATATAAAAGCCTTTGTACCCCCGGGGGACATCTGTTGCTAAGCGGATTTTATCTGAACGACCTGGAAATTATTAAAAAAGAAGCCGGGTTACATGGTTTTTCATATATTGATTACTCAACAAAAAATAACTGGGTATCTGTACTATTTTTAAGACAGGAATAAGATATGAAAGAAAAAGTCGCAGGATTAGTTTTAACCATTATTATCTCAGGAATGATAAGCACTTTACAGGCTCAGGTGCAAAATAAGTTCACCGGAGAAGCCCAATCATTTTCTACTGAGCTCAGATCATTTATGGGTCCTAACCTGAGTGAGGAGCAATCTGCTCTGCTAAATAGCTTTATATCTACGTGGGACAGCACCATATTATCAGCTGAAATAAAGAATGGTATTATAAGTGTTTCAAATAGTCTTGTATTAAAAAGAATGAGACCTAATCCTCATTTCATCGACTATATAGGCACAATAATGAAGTTTATAAATTACGATGCCGGCTTTAATAAGCTTGAGCAATGGATCTCGGGCCTTAATGGAGTAGCCGTATCACAGGCTGCATCGGTTAATAACCTCCACAGTTTTATTACTTCCACCGGAAGACTGATTAGCGATAGTCTGCTATATAGCTCAAGAAGTGCCAGCTGGAAAATTATGTCAAAAAAGTTTTCTTTTGAAAACGATTCAGTATTTAAAATAATTGTCCCCGAGACTGACCTCTTATGCTATACAAGTTATGATAGCACAATAATATATAATACTTCCGGAATCTACATTCCAATAAACCAGAGATGGTATGGAAAGGGAGGCAGGGTAACCTGGGAAAAAGCCGGATATGACCCGGACAATGTTTATGCAGATATTGATAATTATATCCTGGATATAAGCAATTCTGCTTTTGAAATCGATTCTGTCAGGTTTTCAAACAACATTTATTTTAATTCACCAGTAAGAGGAACACTTAGCGACAGGGTGATAAGTATATCTGAGCCAGGCAAAGCAACATATCCAAGGTTTACAACATACCAGTCGACTTTTTCAATAAAAAATATTTATGATAATATAGATTTCCAGGGCGGTCTGGCTTTCGAAGGAGCATCAGTAAGAGGTACAGGAGGAACATATACCCCTGCAACAATAAAAATGTATAGAAATGACACCCTGTATGTTGATCTGAAATCAGCAAGTTTTATTTTCAACAAGGAGAGTATAAGAAGCCAGTCGACCGTATTTACACTTTACCTCGACAACGATTCTATTTACCACTCCGACATTGCATTTACTTATAATGTTCCGGGTGCAGAGCTGAATACATACAGGTCCAGATTTCCAACATCCAGAAGTCCATATTACAGCTCCTACCATGGCATGGATATGTATTTCGAATATCTTACCTGGAAACTTAATGAATCGAAGATAACTCTCTCACGGGCAAGAGGATCATCTATTGGCCAGGCTTATTTTGAATCTGTCTCCTTCTTTAACGAGAATGAGTTTCACCGCCTGATGGGACTCGATGATTTTCATCCACTGTACAGGATAAGTAAATTTGCTGAATACTGGTATTCAGAAACTTTTCCTGTTGATGAGTTTGCAAGATGGATGAAACAGTCTCCCGAATATGCGACCTCCCTATGTATAGACCTTGCTAACAAGGGATTTTTATTTTACGACCGGGCCAACGATGAGGTAACAATTAAACCAAAGGTATTTGATTATATCGATTCTTATGCGAAAAGAAGAGATTATGATGTAATTAGTATACTGAGCGAAACCCAGGCACCTGTAGACAATGCCATACTCAATATGAGAAACTATAAAATGCGGATTAACGGCATACCAAGGATATTTCTGAGTGATTCACAAAATGTAACTATTTATCCCTACGACAGGTCTATAACTCTTGAAAAGAACAGATCTTTCGAATTTGATGGAGTTGTACAGGCAGGTATGATTACCATTTTCGGTAATAATTTCAGGTTCAGCTACGATACATTTAAGATTAAAATGCCAAATGTTGACTCTATTGCTCTTTCGGTAGTAAGCAATGAAAGAGATGAATACGGGGGTCTTCTGGCAAAAAATATTGAAGACCTGATCCAGATGACAAATGCAGAACTCTTAATCGATAAACCTGATAATAAGTCGGGCCTCCAAAGCCTTAGCCAGTATCCTATATTCAGCGCAATAAGCGAATCCTATATTTTCTATGATAGAATCCCTGGTTTAGAAGGGATATATCCTCAATCTGATTTCTATTTTAAACTGGAACCTTTTGTTTTTGAAAATACCGACAGACTGCAGGAATCGGATCTGAATCTTCGGGGAGAATTTACGGCCGGAAAAATAATGCCTACATTCACGCAAACCCTATCATTGCAGAATGATAAGTCGCTTGGTTTTCTATATGATATACCGGAAGGTGGTGTTGAAATTTACGAAGGAAGAGGTATAATGAATAACCAGATCAGTATGAGTAATTCAGGCTTAAAAGGCCATGGAACATTAAATTATCTAACATCATCCTTCCTTTCTGAAGAAATAAATTTGTTCCCTGATTCGGCTCTCTCAACAGCTGAAACTTTCAATATAGCAAGTAATACCATTTTTCCTGAAGTGGAATCAGAACTTACAAATATTAAGTGGTATCCCTACAAAGATGAGCTATTTGCAGAGAAGGCAGACGGCAGTAATTTTGAAATGTTCAATAACGGTACTGAACTTAAGGGAGACCTCCTTCTTTCAGCAGCCGGTTTGTCGGGATCAGGAGAAATTACATTTACAGACTCCAGAATAGTGTCTGATAAGTACTTATTTACGGATCATACCTTAAGTGCCGACAGCTCTGTTTATAACCTGAGTTCAATATCCGGTGATGGTTTTGCATTTATTGCAGAAGATGCAAGCACCTTCGTTGATTTTAATGAGGAGATATCCAGGTTCAGCCTGAACTCGGACAAGTCAATGGTAATGTTCCCGGAAATAAGCTATATATGTACTATGACCGACTTCGAGTATGATATGCAGGAAAAGGTACTGTCGATGGATCAGAAAGGCAGGGAAAGCACTACCCTTATGCCTGCTGAAGATCTTATTAAACAGGATATGGAAAGGCTGGAGAAACCCACCTTCTTCAGCACTCATATGATAAACGACACAATAAAATTTAGCGCCACGCGTGGAAAATACATGCTCCTGGAAGAGAAGATTATTGCTGAAGATGTTAATTATATAAAGGTTGCAGATGCCCTGATACAACCCGACAAGGGGATTCTGGGAATTAACAAGGGTGCGAAATTTGATCGACTTAATGAATCAATTATTGCTATTAATAACAGACACCTGATTCACTCAGCCAGGGTAAATATTCTAAATACTCTCAGATACGAGGCAAGTGGCATTTATGACTATAAGGACGAAAATAATGAAATTCAGCCCATAAGCTTCTCGGAAATTATTGTTGATTCCCTCAAATCAAAAGGCACGGGATATATCCCTCAGACTCAAAACTTCAAATTTAGTCCTCAATTTACATTTACAGGAGATGTTCATCTTAAATCAGAGAAGCCCTTCCTTCATTTTCTTGGTTCATCAGGCATTGTTCACGATTGCGATTATATTGATAGTGCACCAATGAAATTCGAAGCAGATATCGATCCTCTGAACATTATGATACCTGTAACAGATAATGCCAGGGATATAAACGGTAACCTGATAACATCAGGTACATATATTACAGTTGACTCAACTCATATCTACTCTGCATTTCTATCTAAGAAAAAATCATGGAGCGATATAGCACTGGTGGATTCAGAAGGGTGGCTGGTATATGATAAAAACGCAGGTAAATATAAAATTGCCGGAAAGGAGAAACTTGCAAATTTGTCGCAACCCGGACCATTAATTACATTCGACAAAATCAATTGCGATATATATAGTGAAGGGCCGATCAACCTGGGCCTTGATTATGGTCTTGTAAAATTAACGGCTGCAGGTGATGTTCTTCATACAACCGATTCATCAATAGTAAATATTAACCTGATACTTGCCCTGGATTTTCATTTCTCCGAGCCTGCTCTTACAAGCATGGCCGACGAAATAAGATTTATGGCAGGACTGGATGGTGTTGACCTGAGCACAGAAAGATATAGCCTCAGCATGAAGAATTTAATTGGTACTGAAGCTGCTGCCAGAATGCAAGAGGATATGGACCTGTATGGTATGGTAAGGGAACTACCTCCAGGTTTTAGTCCTGAAATTATCTTAAACGACCTTAATCTGGTATGGAATGATGAATTCAGATCATACAGATCTGTTGGTAAAATAGGTATTGGTTTTATCGGACCTCACGCTCTTAATGTAAAAGTAGATGGTTATGTGGAACTTCAAAAACGCCGATCCGGCGATATGCTTGATATATATCTTAAACCGGATAACTCAACATGGTTCTGGTTCAGCTATACCAGGGGTGTAATGATGTCTCTGGCAGGTAATAATGCCTTTAATACAATTATCAGGGATGAAAAAGTAAATGACAGAAAACACCCTGATAACTCTATTCGTATACCCTATACTTATATGCTGGGCGTTCAGGACAGGCTGGATAGTTTCCTCAGGCGAATGGAAGTCCAGAAAGATGAGGATATTGTTGAAGATAACCTTCAATTCAGACCCTGATGCATATATTCTACTCAAATTTATATGATGGTAATACTTTTACCCTTGACGAAGCTGAATCAATACACCTCTCCAGGGTACTTAGATTACGGCCAGGCGATATCGCAACTGTTATTAACGGTTCCGGATCATTATTTAATTGCAGGGTAATTGAGGCGGCAAAGAAACTTTCAAAACTGGAAGTCATATCTGTTACAGAAAACTATAAGAAAAGAGATTATTCTCTGCATATAGCAATTGCTCCAACAAAGAGCATTGATCGCTTCGAATGGTTTCTTGAGAAAAGTGTAGAAATAGGAGTAGATAAGATAACACCTGTTATATGCGATAGATCTGAAAGACGTGTAACAAAAACAGAAAGGAGCAAGAAAATAATTATTTCTGCAATGAAACAATCAATTAAGGCTTCCGATACGATTATAAGTGAAGCTGTGCCCTTTTATAAAATTATTGAAGATTGTACAGAAATGAACAGATTTATTGCTCATTGCAGCGATAGCGCCAATAAGGAAGAACTTAGCGGGCTTCTTAAACCAGGTTCTGATGGTATTGTATTAATCGGGCCCGAAGGTGATTTTACCGGTAACGAAGTTAATATGGCAGTAAAAAAAGGTTTTATCGAAGTAAATCTTGGTCCGAGCAGACTGAGAACAGAAACTGCAGGCATTACAGCCTGCAGTATGTACTATTTTATTAATATGTAGTGTTGAGGCTTCCTAATCTTTTTGATTTTTTTTCATCCTGCCAGATTTTTTCAGAGCCTGGTCGATAATCCATTCGAGTTGCCCATTTGTGCTTCTGAACTCATCAGAGGCCCACTTTTCAATAGCCTTAAGCTTATCGGCAGAAATTCTTAGTACAAATGGTTTTTTCTGACTCATATTACTAATGTAAGCTGCCTGTATTTACAATCGGAGTGGCATCTTTATCACTACAGAGCACAACCATAAGGTTGCTAACCATTGTTGCTTTCTTGTCCTCGTCAAATTCAACAATCTCTTTTTCAATCAGCTGATCAAGCGCCATCTGCACCATCGATACTGCACCTTCAACAATTTTAAATCTGGCTGCAACTATTGCAGTCGCCTGCTGTCTTCTGAGCATTGCCCCTGCAATTTCTTCGGCGTAGGCAATATAATTTATCCTCGCTTCAATAACCGAGATACCTGCAATTTCCAATCTTTCCCTTATCTCCCTCTCTAACTCATTATTAACCTCTTCTCCCCCACCTCTTAACGTAATTGTCGCCTCATGGTCTTCAAAATTATCGTACGAGTATGAGCCTGCAAGTTTACGAAGTGCAGCATCGCTCTGCACATACACAAAATGTTGATATTCATCAACATCAAAGGCGGCTTTATATGTATCCTCTACCTTCCAGACAAGAACACAACCAATCTTGATGGGATTACCAATCTTATCGTTGACCTTAATTGGATCACTATCAAAGTTCCTTGCCCTGAGCGAAATATTGTTTCGCACATAGAATGGATTAACCCAGAAAAACCCGTTATCCTTAATTGTTCCTTTATAAGCTCCAAATAAGACAAGCACACAAGACTCATTTGGATTTACAACGGTAAAGCCTTTAGTTGTAAAAATAAAAAGAACAACACATAAAATGCCGGCCAGGATTATTTCATTTATAAAAGATAAAATCGCTCCGGCAAGGAATAGCAGCACTACAAAAAGTACCAGGTATCCCGATACAGCTTTAAAACTCTTTTCAGTTTTCATATTACAATATATTAAGCATGGTTAATGATACCATATTGATATCACTAAGATATCATATTTTATAATACAAAACAAATTTTTATAATTATTGCTTAATAGTTATTAGCTCAGCGAGGCAGAGCGTATAATATATATACGAGCATAGCGAGCAAATAACCATCTATAACTGCTCTAAGAGGTCACTTATACATCTTTCACCGGGAGAATGCTCGATAGCATCAAGTAAGGTAATCAGATCGGCAAATACATATTCATAAGCATATGCATCGGCTATAAGGTCGATGGATTTTGTATTGATATCAGAAAAAGTTAAGAGTGTAAAATTTCTATCCATAGGCATATTCTATCAGTATAAAATTACATTAAACCGGGCAATGATAATATTGACGGTCTTACCCCTTGCCTGTGGATATAACGCAGGAGCAGGCTTAATATTGTATATATAACTAATTTACCGTAAGTGAGATATTTTTCTCCTCCATAAGCTTCCTGATATTAATCAGGGCATAGCGCATTCTGCCAAGTGCTGTATTAATACTTACTCCAGTCTGATCTGCAATCTCTTTAAAACTTAATCCTGAATAATGTCGTAGGATAACAACTTCGCGCTGATCATCGGGCAATTCCAGAAGAAGATTGCGTACATCACTTTCAATCTGATCCTTTACAATCACTTCCTCAATGTTTGAGTCGGATAACTTCCTGGAATTGAACAGATCAGTCTCATATGAATCATTTGAAAGCAAATTCGATTGCTTTTCCTTCCTGAAGTGATCGATTATCAGATTATGTGCTATACGCATTACCCACGAAAGGAATTTACCATTATCCTTATACTTTCCTGCCCGAAGCGAATTTATTACCTTAAGGAAGGTATCCTGGAATATATCTTCAGCCAGACTCCGATCTCTAATATACATAGAGATATAGGTAAAAAGCTTCGTTTTATGTCTGTGGATTAGTATTTCGATACCGGAGTTATCGCCATCTATAAACCGCCGAACCAACTCATGGTCAGTTGCTTGATTCTTCATTCTTACTCAAATATTGGTTAATGAGTAGAATTATTCTATAGGCAGTCCTCCGGTTTAATAAGAAAATATTCGATCAATCTATCTGCAATTAAATAAAAAAATATTAGAATTAAAAATATTACTTTTGGATTCACTTTAT
>CAZWLP010000044.1:0-21059 GCA_964634565.1 uncultured Rikenellaceae bacterium
TGCGACACAGCTAAAAGTGTATTACAATTATCAATAAGTGAACTTGTAAAAAGGACAGACCTTGAGGAAGAAACAATTACTGAGGTAGTAAATGTTCTCAAGTCTGAATTTGAATAATATTTTTTTGTAAATAACGGAAGATCAATGACAGAAGGGTTGAAAGCGACAAGACTTAGTAAAGCGGCCAGGGAATTTAATGTTGGAATTTCTACTATCGTGGAATTTCTTCAAAAGAAAGGTTTTAAGATTGACTCAAATCCCAATACCAAGATTCCCCCGGAAGCATATAGTCTGCTACTTAATGAATATAGCTCCGATATCAGCGTAAAGAAAGAATCTGAGAAACTTACCTTCAGTGAGTTTAACCGCAAAAAGGAAAGTGTAACTATTGACGAAGAATCCGGATCTGTTGTTGAAGAGCATATTGAGCAGGAAGCTCCTCAGGAGACTATTGCAAAAGAAGAACCGACTCAGCATAAAGAGAATACCGAAAAAGATAAGAAAGAAGATAAACCCGCTGAGGATTCAAAGAAAGAATCAAAAGAAGAGAAAACTGAAGAAATAAAGAAAGAGGTCAAAAAAGATATTGAAGTAAATGTAGTCGGGAAGATAGACCTCGACAAGTTAGATAAGAGAAAAAAACCTGCTGCAAAAAAAGAGGCTGAGGACGATAAAAAGTCTTCCGCCGCCGATAAAGCTCCGGCTGACACAAAAGTAAAAGAAGAAGTTAAGGAAGAAGTGAAGAAAGAGGCTTCCGCCGCTGCTGAAGCTCCGGCAGACACAGAAGTGAAGGAAGAAGCAAAGGAAGAAGTGAAGAAAGAGGCTTCCGCCGCTGCTGAAGCTCCGGCTGAAGAGAAGGCAGAGGATAAGGTAAAGGATAAGAAAGAAGAAGATAAAAAAGACTTTATCAAGACAAATTTCCAGAAACTGTCCGGACCAACAGTTGTTGGCAGAATAGACCTCCCTGTTGTTGAAGAAAAAAAGAAAGAGCATAAGAAGAAAGAAAGAGTTAGTGCATCTAACGACGATAACAGGAAAAAGAGAAAGAGGATAAGGAAAGACAAGGAGAAGGTCTCCTTAAGTAAAAACCAGGCAGAAATTAAAAAAAGCGGTGACGCAAGAAAGAAGAAAAAATCAGTTGCCAGACCTGAGATTAGCGATGAAGATGTACAAAAGCAAATTAAGGAAACACTTGCCAGGCTAACCACTAAGGGAAAATCAAAAGGATCAAAGCATCGTCGTGATAAGAGAGATCTTATAAGTCAGAAAGCCAAGGAAGAGGAAGAAAAGCAGGAAGCAGAAAAAAAGATTCTGAAGGTTACTGAATTTGTTTCAGTCAACGAACTTGCCTCAATGATGTCTATCCCGGTAACTGATATTATCTCAACATGTATGGGCCTTGGATTATTTGTTTCTATTAATCAGAGGCTTGACGCTGAGACTATGGCTATGGTTGCTGAAGAATTTGACTACGAAGTTGAATTCGTCAGTGCAGAGCTTCAGGAAGCAGTTAAGGAAGATGAAGACAGTAATGAAAACCTTCAGGCAAGACCCCCTATAGTTACTGTTATGGGTCATGTTGACCATGGTAAAACAAAACTACTAGACTATATCAGAAATGCGAACGTTATAGCCGGCGAAGCAGGAGGTATAACCCAGCATATTGGTGCCTATGGTGTTAAACTAGAAGACGGCAGACAGATTACCTTCCTGGATACCCCCGGTCACGAGGCATTTACCGCCATGCGTGCAAGAGGTGCCCAGATTACTGATATAGCAATTATTGTTGTTGCAGCTGATGACGGGGTAATGCCCCAGACTGTTGAAGCAATTAACCACGCCGCAGCGGCAGGCGTTCCTATAATATTTGCAATTAACAAAATTGACAAGCCTACCGCAAATCCGGAAAAAATTAAGGAGGAACTGGCAAATATGAATTACCTGGTTGAGGACTGGGGAGGAAAATACCAGAGCCAGGAAATCTCAGCCAAGGGAGGAATAAACATCGACGAACTACTCGAAAAAGTACTTCTGGAAGCAGAGATGCTTGATCTGAAAGCTAATCCTGATAAGAGAGCTATTGGAACAGTTATTGAATCTTCTCTCGATAAAGGAAGAGGATATGTTGCTACTATACTTATTAAGTCGGGTACTCTTAAAATAGGAGACGTTTTACTTGCCGGGAGTTATTTCGGTCATATTAAAGCCATGTATAACGAAAGAGGTCACCGGGTTGATAAAGCCGGACCGGCCAGTCCGGTACTTATTCTGGGTCTTAACGGGGCTCCGCAGGCAGGTGACAAGTTCAATGTAATGGAAACCGACCGCGAAGCAAAAGATATTGCAACCAAGCGTACACAACTGCAACGAGAGCAGGGACTGCGTACCCAGAAACATATTACCCTTGATGAAATTGGAAGAAGAATTGCTATTGGCAACTTCCAGGAACTTAATGTTATCGTTAAGGGTGATGTTGATGGTTCTGTTGAAGCACTGAGTGATGCCCTGATTAAGCTTTCTACTGAAGAGATACAGGTTAATATCCAGCACCAGGCAGTAGGCCAGATCTCAGAATCTGATATTCTGCTTGCGGCAGCATCAAATGCAATTATTATCGGGTTCCAGGTAAGACCCTCGCTAAGTGCACGCAAGCTTGCTGAAAAAGAAGAAATTGATATCCGTCTTTATTCAATAATCTACGATGCTATAAACGAACTTAAGTCGGCAATGGAAGGGATGCTTTCACCTGAGCTTAAAGAGGAAATTACAGGAACTCTTGAAATCAGGGAAACCTACAAAATTACCAAGGTGGGAACAATTGCAGGCTGTTACGTTAAGGAAGGAAAAATTAACCGTAATACAAGAATCAGGATAATAAGGGATGGTATAGTAATATATACCGGTGATCTGGGATCTCTGAAGCGATTTAAAGACGATGTTAAGGAAGTATCATCAGGATACGAATGTGGCCTGAACGTTCAAAACTTCAACGACATTAAGGTAGGAGATATAATTGAAGGATTTAAAGAAGTAGAAATAAACCGAACCCTTTAAGAAAAATAGCATTAAAAAAGAATGGCGCCCATAAGGAGCGCCATTTTATTTATCAGAGAAGTTCTTTATACTGTTCTGCCGACAGCAGGTCGTCGAGCTCCGAAGGGTCGCTGATACTGATCTTAATCATCCAGCCCTCGCCAAAAGGATCTTTATTTACCAGGTCAGGAGCATCTTCAATAGCAGGATTGATTTCAAGCACCTTACCACCAACAGGCATAAACATATCTGAAACAGTCTTAACCGCTTCAATTGTGCCAAATACCTCTTCTTTATCGAGTGTTTCGCCCTCTGTTTCAATCTCAATAAATACGACGTCACCCAGCTCACCCTGGGCAAAATCGGTAATGCCAACAATGGCATTATCGCCATCAACACGAATCCATTCGTGATCTTTAGTGTACTTCAAGTTTTCTGGTACGTTCATTTTAGTTGTAGTTTTAAACTTTATTTGATACCAAAAATAAGTTTTTATCTTATTCAACACAATGATATCAGCTTTTTTATAATATGTTATAGAAATAATATGATTACAGATTGCCTTCGGCGAGCTTAAATCCTTTGTTAGCCTTGCAAACCCAAAATTCTCTGTCCCTCACATTCATCCGGAATAACATAATTATTGAACCAGGGTAAATTTAAGGGAGAAGCCAAA
Organism: uncultured Rikenellaceae bacterium; assembly: GCA_964634565.1. Taxonomy (GTDB): domain Bacteria; phylum Bacteroidota; class Bacteroidia; order Bacteroidales; family VadinHA17; genus JAUVKT01. Next base: position 3,710 of record CAZWLP010000044.1, read on the forward strand.
ATTGGTTTCTGAGGTACGATAAGTAGTGGCAACAAAGGGATCTCGTATATTATGATCAAAAAATACCTGCAGGTTAAACCTGTCGCTCAGAATATAATCAGCAGAAGTTCTGATCGCAAATATTTTTTGCCCGGCAACAGGCTGGTTGACATCTTCAATCAGCTTCCGGGAAATAGTTTTATTATCTCTTACCGAGAAATCGAGCCTCAGGTTAAGATCACTTTCTAAAGCACGTTGCCGTCCGCCTGTTCTTACAATTACCTGTACATTATCAAACCTGTAGCCGGCTCCTATAATAAGCTCATTGTTTCTGACATCAGCTATCTGATTATTTGCCAGGTTAAGAGTGACGGTACGGTTCTTTTTCCACTCAAACCTGGTAGTAAGGCTGTTCTTCCAGTTAAGATCAATATTAATCAGCGGACTGAATTGTTCATTTATGGTAACTACATTTAATTCAAACTGAGGAATATAATTACTATTAAGATCCCTTATCCTGCTTATTCCATCTTCACTATCATCAAAATACAGATTGGTTGTATAAGATCCTACTATATATGAAGACCTGTACTGATGAGCAATATTAACTGATCTGAAAACTTTCTGAACCACATCAAACCTTGACAGGCCATCAAAGTTAATTCTCCAGTTAGGCATCATACTGAGGTATGAGGGGAACATTTCAAGAGTAACCTTTTCGGGGTCCTTTTTTGCATAGGCAGCGATAAAAGCAGGTATCAGCACTTCGCTTGATGTCGGACCATATCCACTTTTATATGGACCCTCAATGGGCAATCCCGTTTCGGGATCAATATCAGGATCATATAAGGGATCCTGCTTCTGTCTGTCACTTGCTCTTCTCTCAGAGATAATCACAGTATTTTCCTTAAACTTCTCAAAGGCCTCAGATTTATATCCATCTTTCTCATCTATCTTCTCAAAGGCTGTACCCCATGATAATATTGAAATAGAAAAGTTTCCGTTTATCATTTCATTTCGCAGACTATCAGGATAATTACCATATTTGTCGGCCCTGTAATATGAAGATATCGATTTTGCAAATCGCCTGTCGGCAGTAATATCAATCCTCATACCCGGGAATGGTTCTACCGTACTTCGTATAGAGAAAGTTTCATTTCTGGTCGACAGCGAAGCAGTATTTAATAAGGTATCGCTTGTAAGCCATCCATTAGTGACAGCCTTATTAAAAAATTCCGGATCGTTATAACCAGTAATAAAACCCCATCCGGGAGCCAGAACACCATTTACATCGGATAATCCGGCATACTTTGTTCCGGGCATATAGCCTGGAAGAACCTGGCCCTGATCTACCTGGTAGGTAGCAGATACATTTCTCACTCCCATTACAGCGCGCACAAAATATTCACCCAGCACAATCAATGGACTTCTCTTTATCTCAACCTGCCCCTCAATATTTACAGTTGCATCTCTTATGTCCTCGCTGCTTGTAAAAACAATTTTATTCTCAGATTGAATCTCTGTTTCTCCCTTCAGCTCCGTTCCGTCAGGTTTTCTGATCTTAACATCAATATCTTCAGTCCTGAGATTATGATAGATATTCTTTTTCCTGCCCGCACTGAAATTCACATTCTCTCTCGAATATGTTACTGTACGGTATTCCTTCTTTATATTCTGTGCAGCTCCCGGCCTGGTATTACGATCTATATTCTTCAGAAATTCAGACATATTATACAGGTTGGTGAAATTTGCCTGTGCTGTAATCTGTCCTGTATTTGAATTCTTAATGGTATTACCCAGATTAATATTCATGCTATCGGGATAGACGGGCCCGGCCAGCCAGTCGTAGCTGGCTCCATATCTCACATTTGAAGAGATCCAGCTCATTAACGGGAGTTTATTTATCGGGAGGTTATAATTAATATTAATATTATGCCTGTAGTGGGTTGTCCGTCCAAAATCAACAAGGTTTGCCAGAACAGAATCCTTCCATACTTCGTACTGATCGCGATACCTTTCGCGATCAACACCTCCCATGGGTTCGTCTATCCTAGATATATTTGTGGCACTAAAGTCAAACTTAAGCTGCTTGGTCAGGTCATATTTTACATCATAGAACCTGGTCCATTCAAAATCCTTCCTGAATGTTGGTTCAATCCTGATATATGGATTATTTATATTCCTGGTCTTAATTTCACTATAGTACCTGCTAAGGTCTGTTCTGAATCCAATATGCCTCGGCACCAGATAGAAATTTGCATCTCTGATTATCCTGAATATTTTTGGCCTGAATAGCTTAACATTTTTAAAAGGGGTAATATTTTTTGGCCTGGTATCGTAGAGGTAATTTATTCCTCCCCTGTAATTTTTTTCCAGATTTATCTCAGTATTTATATTCCTCTTATAAAGTTCGTTAAAAGTATAATTAACCGAGAAGTTTGAGATATCCCATGGATAGGATTTATCCTTTACTTTATTTATTCCGGCATTACTAACTGTAATTGTTTTACGACGCGTATAATCCTCGGCTATTGTTTTAAGGGAATCACGTTGTGCAGGATCGAGGTTATCGAGAGCATCTTTAAATTCAATATCAGGGTCGAGTGGATTATACTGCGGTTGAATATAACTCTCCGAATAGCCTACATATACCGGGATTGTAACTCCTGATTCGGCAGGAAAAAACTTACCAAGTTCTACATTTGAAGACAGATCATACTGAAAAACCTGCTCCTTACTTCGTTCATTTACCTTTGTGTCGAGTGAGCCAAACCCCGGCGTGCTTGTCTGCCCTACTATATCGAAGGTGCCAAAATCTGCAAGCCTTGTCTGCAGTCGTGCATTGGCTGCCCAGCCACCATCTTCATTAAAATCGCTCAGTCGTAATTCGTTTACCCATATCTCGGCAGACTTTGGGATCCCGTCATCATTATTAATATCCCTTGTTTTAATAGGGTTACGTATACCTATCATTATTACCCTAACATTGCTGAGGTTTGGGTTTCCCGAAACAGATACCCTTGCATCTTCATGGGGGTACACAAATACATCCGACCTGCTCAGGCTTGAACCGGGCTCTGATAAAAGCCTGTTCCTGGCCTGTTTTGCATCCTGAAAGACAGAAAGGTCAATATTAAAACTATTTTCTTCGGGCCACACTATTGCCCTGTCAGACTCAGTGTCTTTATTATAGTATCCGGGTGCAGTAAGCTTTAAGGGCAGTTCGTACTCATAAAAATTACCCTTATAATCTGATCCTATCCTGATAAAAACGGTTACTTCATCATCGAGTAATGGTTCGCCTGTAATTGCTTCACCATGTACTTCCATCCTGAGTTTTTTATATTGCCTGATATCAAGATTAACGTTTTTAAATGCTGCCCTGGCATCACCGTCCTCAAGATCAAATATCCTCATCACCATCGATTGTTCGTTTAGCTGTCGCAATTGTGGATTTGAAGGATCTATTACGCGGTCAAATCCGGGAGGAAGGACGTAATTAACTGGCTCTTTACCGGCATTCTCCTCAATACTTACCGAACTAATCTCAAAAGATCCGTCATTCGGTTCCGGAATATTAAGCCTCTCTCCTCCTTCAAGGAAGGAAATATTGTATTTTCTCCACTCTGCCCTTACAAGGTCGAGCTTCGCAAATCGCAGAATGGTTTCTTCCCTGAAGCCCCTCATAAACATCCTCATAAATCTGATTGATTTAAAATCGGAGATGCTTCCAACTGATCTTTCGTAATCTATAATCGGTATCTTAAACTGGTACCATTTCACGCTTGATTTATCACCATTTGCCAGGGTTGCAGTATATTCTATTTCATCAACGATAAAATTCGATCCTACCTGCATATCTTCAGGTCTGAGACTAACCCTGTACTGGTAATAACTCTCTGTTTCGCTCAGGGTATTATCGCGGTTAATATCCTCCATATCAGGCAGTGTTGAGCCGCTTGTGGGATAATTCTCCTGCGACATCTCCGAAGTTGGAGAATTTCCTTCCAGTCCGTTATATTGCTTATAGCGATCCAGTATATCAAGCTGACTGGCATCATAATCTGAACCCCTGAAATAATGAAAGTCATCATTCGACGGGTCGGCCTGTATGGATTGGAGGGCCTGGTTATCAGTAACAACGGAACTTACATCGGCAAGATAGGAATTAAAGAAACTCTGTTCGTTGCTATTTGAGAGTCCGTCGAGACCAACATCCTGGTAGGTACGTGAGTTTGCCGTATTGTCAAAGGCATTAACCACTGCCTGCACTGTAGGGATCCGTCCCCACGAAGTAGTATCAATATTTATCAGTTCGGGGGAGGTGGGAAGACCATTCTCAAAACTTTTGCGCGAGTCTCTTAGTATATCTTCAGAAATATTACCAAGATTAAAATAAAGGTCGCCACCCTGCATAAGAGGATCTTCTACAAATGGATCCATCAGCCAGAACTTAATATACTGTATATTAGCTGTTTCAAAGTCACTTGTAAGCACCTCTCTCATAATACCTCCCCAGCGAGTCTCAGGGTCTACAAGAGAGCCATCAGGATTTAATCCTGACGAGTAGGCAGATCCGGAGGTTTCAAAATTATATGGCCCGCGCTCCTCAGGATAAAAGGCCAGGTTCAGTACTGCCAGGTTTGTTGGTATACCGGATGGACTTTCCTTAAAGGGAAATAATTCGTTTTCATATATCTCGCGGACAAAGTGACTTGACTGAAGGTCTGCATTATTTTTAATATGATCAGGTGTTGTTGATCCATTCCTGAGAAACAGAGGATCGATAACATACCATGATAGTTTGGATCTGTTAAAGCCACTGGTAAGATTATTATTGAGTCTTGCTTCAGGAAAGAGCAAATCCTGACCCTGCGGCACACTGGCAAGAACCCATGCATTATATGTCTTCATATCAAGAGGGATCTCACTGGCCTCAAAATCATCAATATACGAGTTGCCTGCAGATGATATGGCTTTTGAATGGCCCGGTATAAGATGAGCAAATTCGCCAAAGAAAGTAATCCTTGACGGAGCTTTTGTCTGTACAAAAGGAAGGGCATCCACCATCTTTGTAAGGAATTGCGATTCCGACCTGTACGAAGTATTAAAGCCCAAGATTGTATTTGAAATAGGCTCTTCTCCAAAATTCACTTTCTGAGTATAAGGCCTCTCGTTTAAATGCAGTACTGTAGCTCCGATATTAAAATCATCCGACACTTTATAATTTAAATGGGTACCAAGGAGGGTTTTAGTCTGAAAGCCAAAAAACTGGTTACTTTCGAGGGATACCTGTATTGGTGTCTGAGATTCAATAAGGGCTGCATTGATTATATTAACCCTTCCGGCATTATAATCCACTGTATAATCAACATTCTCAGTAAGCGGCACACCTCCGGCAGTTACCTTTACGCCACCCTGGGGAATATTAAGGGCATTAAGGTAGATTTCAGATCCGGACGATGAAGAGTATGTACCGCTTATCTTAAATTTATTCTTTTCGGCACTTTGAACTGCCTTGGTTTGTGTGGAATCATATAGTTCCTGGAACACATACTTTTCGGCTATTGCGGGATCTGTAAACTTCTCCCTGAGATATGATCCGAAAGGCTCAATAACAGGAAACATCATTCTCCCCTTTGAGGGGTCAATTGTAAGACCTTCAAGGTAATCAAAAACACCATCTCCCTGCCGGTCATTCTGTCCATTAAGGTTATCCAGTCCCAGCACCTGAAGAAGAATAAGATCGCTCAGGTTTCCTTCGGGAATATAATTGATCGAATTTCCTGTTTCATCATCCTGGTAAAAAATATTGAGAGTAAAATCGCGCGACTCTATCTGGTAGGCACCCAGGGCGTAGATATTTTTCATCATCAGGTCCCAGGTAGGGAGCCTGGGCGAAAGGGTTGTTCCTTTAAGTAATTTCAGTACCAGGGCATCGGGAGCACTGATACCATCTGTGGAAAACTCTCCAACCTTGAATATCTGACCACCAAGAGTATATTCATAAGCTACAGCGAGTACTTCATCATTATTCAGGGCAACGTTAAGTGAGATATAGCCAAGCTGACTATTCAATGTATATTCTCTTTCGGTAAGCTTCCTGGCATTCTCAATCTTTTCATAATCACGTCCAATCTGAAAATCAGGATAAAGAGGATCAAATGTGTCGGTTACCTTATCTACATCACGCATTCCTGAATATGTTGTCAGGAGCTGATCATAAATACCATTGGTAATATTACGAGGATAAATTCCATTGCCCGGAATTGCCTGGAAGGCAAATACCGGGTTATATATATTAGCCTGGCTCTCTGCGAGGTCCATCAGTGCAACAATATTCCTGGTCTCTTCAAAATTACTTGTCTTGTTGGTTACCCAGACCTCTATTCGCTCAATATTGATGCCTGAGCTAACAAGAGGAAGCCTGCTCATTGCCTGGTCGTAAGTATCGCGAAAATAATGACTCAGAAAAAAGTGCTTATTTGCTTCATATTCGTCGGCATAAACCTCATAATCACTAATCTGTGCACCTCCCTTTACCTCAACAGTTGAAGATTCTCCCTTTTGTTGAGAAACAACAGAGGTAACGGTAAGACGACCGAATTGCAGTTCTGTTTTCAATCCGAACAGACTATGACTACCGGTTATTAGGGTTCCCGTCAGCGGCAGAGTAACATCGCCAGCTTCAATTTTCTTTATTATTTCATCCTCCTTACCTGAATATTCGAGTTTTGTGCGATTCTCAAAATCGAACATGGCCTCGGTATTATAATTAATACCCAGCTGCATCTTATCGCCAATTGTCCCGGTTACATTCATCTGTATCTTTTCCTGGAAATCGAAGGTTGGGATGGTTCTTAGTTTTTCAGATAAGGTTGGATTATCGGTCCTGGAAATATTTATTCCAAACACCAGCTCTGCCGAACCCTGCGGAATAATATTAATGGTATTGGAGCCAAATACCTTATCGAAAGCCTCGCCCCCAACCTGTATCTGAGGGATAAGAGAACCCCTGTATCCTGTCTCATCGCCACTCAGCTTAAAGTGCCAGTAATCTCTCATCGATTTCTCGAACTGATATCTCCGGTACTCTTCGGGATTCATATAAACAGGTGTACGATAATTCAGTTCACCCACTTTCTCGTAGATGATATACTCATTCTTTTCAGCATCGTACTGTACCGACGATACTATATTAGATGGTTTACTAAGATATAGGGGCGATGTTGGCGCTGGCTCCCATGGATTACCTCTATAATCCTTAAATGGGTAGCGAAGATTTATCGTAGTGTCTTTTCGAATAGTATCCTGCTGAAAGACAGACAAATTCAAGGGCAAATCCGATCCTGCCAGCTTTTCATTTATAGTGGCCAGAAGAAGAGAAGCAATAAATAGAGTTAGGCACCTGCTATATACAAAACCTGATCTCAAAAGCAGTTTGGTTCAGTTTTACAATATCTTCAACGCTCCTTTAATAAGCTGCTCCACGGTAAGTTCTTTTTCATCTTTTAAAAGTTTATCAAGAGCCTTACCTACAGCATTCTTTGGAAAACCCAGCATTACTAATGCAGTAAACGCTTCATCCCTTATAGTATTGTCTCTGAGAGCAAATAAATCTGCATCATCAGATGACCTTCCAATTTTGTCTTTCAGGTCAATAATGATTCTCTGTGCTGTTTTAGCTCCAATACCTTTTATCCCTTTAAGCAGGTTAACATCTGACTCAAATATTGCCTTTTCAATTCCGGACGGCTCTACAGAGGACAGCATCATTCTGGCAGTATTGGCACCAACCCCTGAAACCGACAGCAGCATCCTGAATATTTCCCTTTCGTTGCTTGCTGCAAATCCGTATAATTGATGAGCATCTTCCCTGATAACTTCATGAATCAGAATCTTAATATTCTCCTTGCCATCGATCTGGCTGTAAGTATACAGGGATATATTAACAAAATATCCTATTCCGCCTGTTTCAATCACAAGTGATGTTGGAGTTAAACCCCTGACTTTACCCTCAATATATTCTATCATAGCTATTCGTTTCCTTCTTCAATCTCATCGGGCAATTCTTCAGTAGCCGACCTTGTATCTACATTATAGGATTTAAGCGGATCGCTGTTTATCTCGACATAAGACTTCCGGTTCTTATATATATCGCACGCCAGGAACATTGCACTTCTGAACGACTGTTCGGATGCCTCTCCCTTACCAGCAATATCATATGCTGTTCCATGATTTGGAGATGTCCTGATTATCGGTAATCCTGCTGTAAAATTAACTCCCGTATCAAATGCCAGGGCTTTAAAGGGTATTAATCCCTGATCGTGATACATAGCAAGGACGCCGTCAAATTTAGTAAATGATCCGGCTCCAAAAAATCCATCAGAAGGATAGGGACCAAAGGCAAGAATATTTTCCTTACCAGCCATCTCAATAGCCGGAATAATTATCTCCTGTTCCTCTTTACCGAGCAATCCGTTGTCTCCGGCATGTGGATTAACAGCAAGAACCGCAATTCTGGGTAAGCGTACGCCAAAATCTACCTTAAGAGAGTTGTTCATAATCCTTAGCTTCGACAATATCAGGTCTGTGGTTATAGATGATGACACTTCGCTTATTGGGATATGCCCCGTAACAACTCCTATCTTCATGTTTTCGCTTACCATTATCATCAGTACCTCATCAGCACCGAAGCGATTTTTAAGGAATTCTGTGTGGCCGGGAAACGGGAAGTCCTCTGACTGCGAGGTATGCTTGTTAATAGGAGCAGTAACAAGTACATCAATCTTATTTTCTGCAAGGTGATCGGCGGCCATCTTTAATGATAATACAGCAGATTCTCCAGCCAGGCTTGTTGCTTTTCCAAGCTCTACCCTGACCTCATCATCCAGGCAATTTAAGATATGAGCTCTCCGCGGAGTAATTTCGTCGATACTCTTGATTGTGTTAAAACTGAAGTTAGAAATATTCAAGGCTTTTCTGTGATATGCAGCTACCTTGGGTGATCCATAAACAATGGGGATGCAGCTATCAACTATTCTGCTATCCATCAATGTTTTAATAATAACTTCATATCCAACTCCATTGATATCGCCATGTGATATTCCAATTTTGATACCATTCATATCATTATTCATTTTAGTTCTTTTTAGATTTTGAGCTCAGATACGGATAAAATCCTTAAAAACTCGGATAATAATCTCACTCCTGATCCTGTTCCCCCCTTCGGTCTGTAGTGATCATTCTCCTTTAACATTGCCGTTCCGGCAATATCCAGGTGCAGAAAGGGAGAATTAGTAAAGTTTTCCAAAAATTTCCCTGCTGTTATCGCTCCGGCTTCCCGTCCTCCAATATTTTTCAGATCTGCAATATCTGATTTAAGCAGGTCGCCGAAGTCATCCCAGAAAGGCAGAGGAGCAATTCTTTCATAAACCCTATCGCCGGCTTCAGACAGAAGGTCGGTAAACTCCCTGCCTGCATTACCCATTACAGCAACTGCCTTATTACCAAATGCATTTGCTGCTGATCCTGTAAGGGTAGCAATGGTAATCATTAATGAAGGATTAAACTTATCGGCATAAGACAGGGCATCGGCAAGTATCAGACGCCCTTCTGCATCTGTATTAAGAACCTCAACCGTCTTGCCATTATACATAGTTATCACATCACCCGGGGCGAAAGCATCCTGTCCTGGTCTGTTATCGGTAGCAGGAATCAAAGCCATTACATTAAGAGGAAGACCTGTCTTTGCTATATAATACATTACAGCTGCTACAGCTGCTCCACCGGCCATATCTGACTTCATATCCTCGATATAATTGGTGGGTTTAAGGTTTAATCCTCCTGTATCGAATACCACTCCTTTACCTACGAGTATAATCGGACTTTTATTAATACACTTCTCTGGTTTCCATTCAATAATACTGAGTGTTGGCGGATCATTGCTTCCCTTATTAACGGCAATCAATCCACCCATCCTCAGGGTCTCAATTCTCTTTTTGCTAAGGATATCTACTTTTAATCCGGCACCTTTGCATAATTCAGCTATGCTTGCAGCAAAGCCTTCAGCATTGAGATGACTTAAGGGTTCGTTTACCCTGTCGCGTGCAAAGTATACTGCTTCTGTCAGGGCTGTAAGATCATCAATATCTACGCCAGCCTTTTCTTCAATCAATACTGTCTCAGGATAGTGCAGCCTGCTATTTGCGGGATCCTTTTCGCTCTTATACTTATTAAAACTATACTTACTCAGAACAAGACCCTCAGCCAGGGCGCGTACCGAACCCTCTCTGGCTTTATATGATGTTATGGCAACAGATAATTGCTTTTTTGATCTCAGTTCTGCTACAATCTTCACACTCGCTTCACGAAGTTTCTCAAACTGCGCATTATCAGAAAGATTTTTATCTTCCCTTATAAGTATAGTCAGTTTATAATAAGAATTTACAACTACAAACTCAGGTTTATCAGCAAGACTCCTTTTAACATATTCCTTCTCGGTGGGAGATAATTTCAGCTTAGGATCAATATCATCACATCCAATAATACACACCACAGTCTGGTCTGGATGAATTTCACTTATATTTTTAATAATGGATACCATAAGTTAAGGGCCTGGTAAAGTTCGTAAAGTTAATAAATTATTAAATCTATTTGCGATAATCCACTACCTTTGTAGCCTAATGCAGAATATCACAAAAATATTAGATAAAGCGCTCACATCAGGTTATTTAACACTTAATGAAGGCATCTTTTTATATCGTGAAGCTTTGCTCTCGGATTTAATGGCTACAGCCAATTATTTACGACATCTTAAGGTTCCCGGTAACTCTGTCGGATGGCAGATAGACAGAAATGTAAATATTACCAATATCTGTTTCTCTCAGTGCAAATTCTGTAATTTCTGCAGGAAGCCGAATGATAGTGACACATATATAACCTCCATTGAGGAGTATAATCAAAAGATTGAAGAACTATTTGCCTTAGGAGGAGATCAATTATTACTCCAGGGGGGCATGCATCCGGATCTTGGTATAGAATTCTATGAAGACCTCTTCTCCGGCTTAAAATTACGATTCCCTCAACTTAAACTTCATGCCCTTGGTCCACCAGAGGTGGTACATCTTGCCAGAAAATCGTCGCTTAGCTATAAGACTGTTCTTGAGAGACTGGTAAGTGCCGGTCTTGATAGTCTGCCCGGTGCAGGTGCCGAAATTCTTGTTGATCGTGTTCGCAAAATAGTATCGCCTGCAAAAGCCAGCAGTGATGAATGGCTTGAGGTAATGAAGATTGCGCATAAAATAAATCTGCCAACGTCTGCAACAATGATGTTTGGTCATGTGGAAACTCCCGAAGAAAGAATTGAACACCTTATCAGATTACGTGATCTCCAGTCATTAAAACCTGAGGGTCACTATGGTTTTATTTCATTTATCCCCTGGCCATTTATGGATGAAGGAACAGTCCTTGCGGAGAAGAATGGAATCAGATCTGATGTAAGCATGACCGACTATATCAGGCTGCTTGCAATTAGCAGGATAATGCTTGATAATATTACAAATATCCAGTCTTCAATCTTAACCACAGGAGAAGATACTGCCAAAATCTCGCTTTATTCCGGGGCAAACGATCTGGGATCTGTTATGATAGAGGAAAATGTTGTAAGCTCGGCAGGATCGAATGGTATGTTCAATGCAGACCAGCTAAAACGTATTATTACTGAATCAGGATTTACTCCCAGACTAAGAAATCAGAAATACGAAACAATAGAGACGCCTGGTTAAGGCGCCCCGGCATAAAACAAAAGGCTAAAGCTTAATTCTTTTGATCGCCGATATCGAAGCTAACCGTATAAAGAATTGCTTCAACCTGTCTCAGTAACTCCCTCTTGTCGTCGTTAGGAGCATAAACATACCCGTCTACCATTACAAACCTGTTATTAACTTCATCCTTGGTTACCAGTGTAACAAAGGGGCCTCCCATAAATCCATTTTTAAGAGTCCATAATCCTCTTAACATAGCATAATTTCTATCTCTGAACCTGAAAGTTGAATACTCAACGGGTGCACGATCTTCGATGGTCATCCATGTGCCTTCGGTGGGCCCCTTGATCTTCTCTTTCGTCATATTGTTTCTTATACTGATTATACTATCCCTGTTAAAATAATTTTCTCCATTATAATCGAAATAATGAACAATAATTGACTGAGTAGTTGTTGGCGTTTCGTACGACATCCATACAAAACCTTTTTCGCTTACATCGAGAGCATAGTTAGCAGGAATATGCAAAATGATTTTATGATCGTTCCTGAGTTTATTAAAGCTAATACTATTTAAGGATCGCTTATAATAAGAGATCCATCTGTCCCTTTCGGCAATATTTATCTTATCAATTATTAATTTCCTGTTTTCCCTGAGTACCTCCATAACTTCGTCATCATTCTTACCCTGAATATTAATTATCAGTTGTGTTGAGGCATATTTATTTGTCTGGAAACTGGCTTTCTTCTCCTTATCGTCGCCCGTCTGGAAAAAAATAATATTTCGATGAGTAATATAATATTCACCAAAGCTTCCGGCAGGAACACTTACAAGATCAAAAATTGGTTCTGCCTGAGGCAGTCCATCCAGCGGATTAGCGAGTAAATCTCTGATTTCATCCCCCATCTCTCCTTCCCACTTATCTTTATCAAGTACTATTACTACTTCACCTGTAGAACCGGATACATTTGGCTGAAGACTTCCACCACCTTCTGAACCTGAATTCTTACACGACTGAGGAATTACAAATACCAGGGCAAACACTAAGAGCTTAAATAATCTTCTCATAACTATAAAATTGCTTGTTTATTTCAAATTTAGACATTTTATGGGCAAAAAAAATCCCGATCGTAAAGATCGGGACAAATATCGTGCTAAACTCTTCTATTCTTCATCAACTTTATCCTTATCAACCGCTTCGTCCTTGGTAGCTTTCTTAAACTCCTTCATCCCCTGGCCAACTCCTTTCATTAATTCAGGAATTTTTCTTCCTCCAAACAATATAACTATCACAAGAACAACAAGGATAATTTCAGTTGGGCCAAACATTCCAGCTATTATATTCATAACACTTGGTTTTATTTATTATTTATCAAAGTTAGAAAAAAAATCTATTTCCTCAATTCTCTTATTATATCATTCCCATTAGCAAAGATAAGAAGTGCTATAAGGAGCAGCATACCCACCAGCTGGGCATATTCCAGAAACTTGTCGCTTGGCTTTCTTCCGCTTACTACTTCAACAAGTAAAAACATGACATGACCGCCATCCAGAGCAGGTATTGGTAATATGTTCATAATTCCGAGCACTATCGAAAGGAAGGCAGTAAGGTTCCAGAAGGAATACCAGTCCCATGTACTTGGAAATATTTTACCAATAGTAATAAAACCACCAAGGGATTCATATGCCTTTGTGCCCTTTGCAAATATAACCTTGAACTGTTTCAGGTAATTACCAAGAGTTTCAAACCCCATCTCAATACCTGCGGGAAAAGATTCCAGGAAGCTGTATTTTACTGTTTTAAATTCGATATAATCAGGGGGAGTATCCCTTACTACTCCTATCATACCTTCAGCGGTAGTTTTTAAGTTTACATTTACTGAATCTCCGTCCCTTAGAAGGTTAACTGTAATCTCGCTCCCCTTATTATCTCTTATAAAGGACTGGAATTCGTCATAAAAATTAAACAGCACACCATTAAATCCAAGTATCTGATCTCCTTTTAATATTCCTGCTTTTAGGGCAGGTGACTCTTTCTGATAGTCAGCCACAATAAATGGGCCATATGGTATCCTGGCATCAATTCTGCCTTCTCCCTTAATGATTAAGGGAATAAGGTCCCTGTTAACAGGTATGTCAATTAATCTGCCATCTCTGTCTACAGTTATTACTTCGCGTTCATTAAGTACCAGGTCGATCATTATAGACCTGAAATTTTCAATATGTTCACCATCAATAGAAACTATCTTATCCCCATTTCTCAAACCCATTTCATGGCCAAGAGAGTCTGTTACAATTCCATATTTAACATTATCTGTAGGAAGGTAGGTCTTACCCCATGTAAAAAGAAGGGCAACATATAGAAAAAGAGCAAGAATAAAATTAAAAACTACTCCACCCACCATTATTATAAGTCTCTGCCAGGCCGGTTTGGATCTGAACTCATGAGGTTGCGGAGGCTGCTTCATCTGTTCCTTGTCCATTGATTCGTCGATCATGCCGGATATCTTCACATATCCTCCAAGAGGAAGCCATCCCACACCATACTCTGTATCGCCCTTTTTAAATTTAAAGATTGAAAACCAGGGGTCAAAGAAGAGGTAAAACTTTTCAACCCTTGTCTTAAATAATTTTGCGAACAAAAAATGTCCGAATTCATGTACAATAACAATTATTGAAAGACTTACTATAAATTGTGCTATCTTGATAAGGACTATCATTTCTTAACTAATTTTTTTACTATTTCCATTGCTTCTCTCCTGGCCCTGCGATCCATTTCCTCCAGTATATCGAGGTCTGGACTACTTAGAAAACCAACTTTTTGAATCACTTCCTCAATTACGCTTGTCATATCCGTAAACCCAATTTTATGATTCAGAAAACTTTCAACAGCAATCTCATTTGCAGCATTCATAACACAGGGAGCAGTACCACCTGCATCAAGCGCTTCAAAAGCGATTGCAAGGTTACGAAATTTTTTCAAATCAACCTTTTCAAAAGTCAATGAATTATAATCGCCCGGGTCAAATCTGGGAAAATCCGTATTTATCCTATGCGGGTACTCCAGAGCATAAGCTATTGGCAATCTCATATCCGGCAATCCGAGTTGAGCCTTTACCGACCCATCGATAAAATGAACAAAAGAATGAATTATGGATTGAGGATGAATTATCACCTCAATCTGATTGGGCTTCAGATCAAATAACCATTTAGCCTCAATAACTTCAAGCCCTTTATTCATCATTGATGCCGAATCGATAGTAATCTTGTTGCCCATATTCCAGTTTGGGTGATCAAGAGCACTTTCCGGGCTTACAAGCTTAAGTTCACTGGCCGAAAGATCCCTGAATGGGCCACCTGAAGCTGTAAGAGTAATCTTCTCAATATTATTTACGGATTCTCCGACAAGGCACTGAAGGATGGCCGAATGCTCGGAATCGACCGGTATAATCTTCGAATTACTCTCGCTGATAAGCTTACTGATAAGCTCACCTGCCACAACAAGGGTTTCCTTATTGGCAAGAGCAATAGTTTTTCCCGACTTAATTGCCTCTATGGTGGGTTTCAGCCCTGAATAACCGACCATTGCAGTAAGCACAATATCTATATTGGAAGAAGATACAATCTGCTCAACGGCATCTGTCCCGGCATATACCTTTACAGGAAGATCCTGAAGGGCACTTTTAAGTTTCAGGTAGTGTTTATCATTAACCAGTATAACTGTATCTGGCATAAATTCTTTTGCCTGCTTAATAAGCAGATCAACATTATTATTAGCAGTAAGAACTTCTGCTGTAAATCTGTCGGGATGCTTTGAGATTATTTCCAGGGTTTGTGTTCCAATCGATCCTGTAGACCCAAGTATTGCTATGCGCTTCAAATTAACCTCCCTGTATTAAAATAATATATAATTCTCAGGATTAAGCATTTCACCATTATACCAGATCTCAAAATGCAGGTGAGGCCCGGATGTATAGAGCTCGCCTGAATCACCAACTATTCCAATTCCTTCTCCTGCCCTTACAATATCGCCCTGCTGCTTCAGCAGGGTTGCATTGTGTTTATAGACGGTTATCAGGTTATTGGCATGCTGGATCTGAATAACATATCCTGTCTCCATCGTCCATCCCGTAAACATAACTGTACCATCCAGGGCTGCCGACACAATAGCTTTAGGTGTGGTTACTATATCAGTACCATAATGTTTTGTTCGCGGATCAATACTCCCCGACACTATTCCTTTGACGGGGGGAAAGAAATGAACATTGGCAAGACTAATATTTTCGTCGGGTCTTGAAGTAGTTAGGGTTAGATTATACTGTTCCTCTCTTTCAACCTGCAACCTCAGAAGCGAATCTTCTTCAGAGGTATTAAAAGTGATATTCTCGTAATTAGAAAGTGTATCCTGCCCTGCTACTCTGTCAACAGGCTCCTCTCCGGATATTATTGCATTCAGGTTCCTGAAATACTGGTCTCTCTTTTCAAGCTCCATCTCAAGCGAATCGAGCCTGATTGAATTCATTCTCATATTCCTGAGGGTGTTTCCGTCGGGATATCCCGGAATAAATTCCCTGAGGTTGGTAAAAGTAATAAGAGAAGCCGTAATACCAATTATCATCAGCACTATAAATACCAGCAGTAAGAAACCATTATACCTGGTCATTCTTACATGCCAGACCTGCTCGAATGTCTTATCATTATAAACTGAGAAACGATACTTATCTCTCCAGCTTCGTTTATTGTTATCACTATTTTTTGCCATTGTAAAATTTTTCCCGGGAATGCAAAGATAGCAATTAGACTCGCTAATCTATACTACCTTAACAGCTTTATCTTCACTTTGCCATAGTCCGTGTTTGGTACATACTGCCATTGCCGACAGATTCATTGAAACAGGCGGAGCTACAATATAAAAATCCACTTCAACATTAGCAGGCTTATTACCATAAGCACCTGATGAGTACTTTGTTTCTGCCAGAAGAGTTTCCCTGTTCCATAATTGGATTGTACTAATAAAATGGTCATAATCATCCGGATGAGGATATTGATCACCCATAGTAACCTTTACTTTAAAAGTATCTCCCTTTTTAACCTGGTCGGGACAGATCACATGAGGCATATGTCTGTCGAGATAATCGCGTTTAACTTCCTTATCTTCCCTTTCAATATCAGTAGCTTTAAAAACCCGTGGCATATTCTAAAAGATTAGTTATACAATAGATTAACTGTAATCAGTTTGAATTCGTATGGACAAACTTACAAAAAATTGAAGTATTGGAGTAATTGGGTGATGAGGTTTTGGGGTTAATGGGTATTGGGGTGATGGGGTATTTTTATTTTTTCATAATTCAATTTGGCGAGACGTAAAAACTGTGTTATATTTGCAGCCACATTGCGGGGTGGAGCAGTGGCAGCTCGTTGGGCTCATAACCCAAAGGTCATAGGTTCGAATCCTATCCCCGCTACAAAGAAAAAGCCTGGTACGAAAGTACCGGGCTTTATTTTTTGTACCCGACGGACGAAAGCTTGCTTTCAGGAGGAAGGGTGCAAAAAATAAAGCCCTGAGCTATGCGCAGCATAGCAGACTTTTTCTTTGTTAAGCACCCCC
>CAZWLP010000045.1:0-20952 GCA_964634565.1 uncultured Rikenellaceae bacterium
TCAGGAGATCAGATAAAGTCTTTCCATGGTCAGCAGGTTTCAATATTCTCTTTTATGAGTAAAATTAAGCTTACTTCCGACAATCTGAAATATCCACTGGATAAGTTGCTTATGGATAAGCTCTGGACGGGGACACTTAATGAATGTATTTCAGATTATTTTTCACTATATTTTGAAGGAAGCCCAATTATAGTTTT
Source organism: uncultured Rikenellaceae bacterium (assembly GCA_964634565.1). Classification (GTDB taxonomy): domain Bacteria; phylum Bacteroidota; class Bacteroidia; order Bacteroidales; family VadinHA17; genus JAUVKT01. The sequence goes on from CAZWLP010000045.1 coordinate 198, forward strand.
CCTTGTATTTTAAAAAATAGTTTTCCAATCTTCTCCCGAAATGCATACGTTTTAGTGATAATCTTCGAATCTTATTTCTATCTTTGAGTTAAGAAATCTTAATCTGAATTCATTATGAAAAGAAAAATTATTCCTCTTGTAATTAGCTTTCTGATTCTTATACCAGGCACTATGGATGCACAGGTAGGTAAGCTTTTAAAGCAGAAGTTGCAGGAAGCCACACAAACTGCTGCAGACGAAAAGAAAGACGAGAAAAAGGAAAATACTAATCCCGGGAGAACCCTTATGGGTTTACTGGGTGGCGGAGAGGCTGCCTATGACCAGAATTATAACTTTAAAGGCCGGATAATACTGGAAATGACCATTTTCGGTGAAGATGATGAAGAGGAATCGGTAATAGACTATTATTCTTTTTTTAATGAGGAGACCGGTAATGCTGCTATTGAGGTAAAACCTGTGTCAGGCGAGGAAGCACAATCAGGTATGACGGTAATGAAAATGATATTTGACCAGAATAATCAGAGCGCACTTGTTATGACATCACAGGGTGGGCAGAATACAGCGATTATAACATCGATGGATATGGATGATGAGGTTTATGAAGAAGAGATTTTTGAAGAAACGGAACTTCCAGAGTATAAAAAAACCGGCAGAACAAGGATTATTTCAGGCTATAAATGTGAAGAGTATCAGTATACCGAAGAAAACGAAAGAGTTAATATGTGGGTTACGGATGACCTTAAATATAAGGTAGATAAAAAGCAAATGGAGAAGGCTGGTATGCCTTTATGGTATAGCGGGCAAAATGGTATGGGGATGATGATCGAGATGGAATCATTTGAGGATGAAAAGCTTGTTATGAAGATGATGGTAAAGGATATCGATATGAAATTTTCCCAATCATTTAGTCTCGATGGCTATATGATAATGAATGTTGGAGAAAATTAAGCAGCAACTGAGTAGCATATATAGCTTGTTAATCAGATCTGTTTTGCCCTCTTTTATTTCTTAATTTTAAGCTTGGCAAAGCGAAGAAGTAATTTCTTTTCGCCTACAGAATCGAACTTAACTCTTGCAGTTGTATTTGGGGGTCTTCCGTCTAATGATAGTACTTCTCCTATGCCGAATCTTTCATGAGATACCCTTATCCCTGGCTCAATCTGTTCCAGGTCGGAGGTATATTCAAAGTTTTCTGAATACGCGGTACCGCTTTTAGACAATTTGCTCAGACTTTTTTTACCAAGAGGGTTATAATCAGGCTGCTTTTCCCTGGTATTGCTTCTGAACTTTCTTTGAGTTGTCTGACCATAAGCTCTTTCCGAAAGAGGAGAAGAAGGTCTCGGAGCTGGAAGATCAAGAAATTCCTTATCGATCTCACTCAGAAACATACTGGGCTTACAACTTTCCAGGTTACCCCATTTATAACGGTTTTCTGCGTAGCTAAGTGTAACACTTTCCATAGCCCTTGTAATAGCTACATAGAAAAGCCTTCTTTCTTCTTCCACTTCCCTGTTTGTTCCCATTGCCATAAGCGAAGGGAAGAGGTTTTCCTCCAGTCCGACAACATATACCTGCTTAAATTCCAATCCTTTTGCCGAATGGACTGTCATAAGTGTTACCTTATTTATATCTGCTTCTCCGTCAGTATCCTGATCGGTAAGCAGGGCTACAGTTTCGAGGTAGGCCTCAAGACTATCAGGCTCTCCATTCGTTGCGGCAGATTCAGTAAATTCCTTAACAGCATTCAGCAGTTCCTGGAAATTTTCAAATTTGCTTATTTCTTCAGGCGAACGTCCCTCACTCAGATCTCTTTTTATACCTGCTTCAGCTGATATCCTTACGGCAAGATCATAGGCATTTAACCTGGATGCTGATTGCAAAATACTGTTCAGAAGGTTTGCATATACAGAAATCCTTGTCCATGTAGCAGAGGTAAAAAGCGCCTGCCATTTGTCGGGGTGTGAAATAATAGCCCAGGCAGGTACCTCGTGTTTATTGGCAGCTTCGAATATCCTGTCGACGGTTGTTTTTCCAATACCTCTCCTGGGATAATTGATGGTTCTCTTAAGGGCTTCTTCATCCTTTGGATTTATTACCATCCTGAAATATGCAAGTATGTCCTTTATCTCTTTTCTTTCGAAGAAGGATTGGCCTCCGTATATTTTATAAGGGATATTTCGTTTTCTGAGAGTCTCTTCAAAGATTCTTGACTGGGCATTGGTGCGATACAGAATTGTAAAGTCGCTCCAGTTAAGCTGCTGACTTAAACTTTTATCAAATATGTCTGATGCTATTTTGAATCCTTCCTCAGCATCGGTCATCGATCTTATTACTCTTATCTTCTCACCAGTACTCTTCTCAGAGAATATTGTCTTCTTTATCTGCCCCTGGTTTTTATGAATAACACTGTTTGCTGCCTTTACAATTGTTTTCGTAGACCTGTAATTTTGCTCAAGCTTATATAGCTTATAATCAGGATAATCTTTTCTGAAGTTAAGTATGTTTTCAATCCTTGCTCCCCTGAACGAATAAATGCTCTGTGCATCATCACCCACAACACAGATATTGCGGTGACTTTCGGAGAGCTTATTCACAATTAAATATTGAGAATAATTGGTGTCCTGGTACTCATCTACAAGTACGTAGCGGAATCTTTCCCTGTATTTTTGAAGTACATCGGGAAAGTCGCGAAAAAGTATATTGGTATTAAGAAGGAGATCATCAAAATCCATTGCTCCTGCCTTAAAGCACCTTGCGGCATAGCTTTTATAAATTTCAGAGATATGAGGGACTTTAGCCAACCTGTCTTTTTCTGATATTTCATTGTTGGATGAATATACAGAAGCAGTTATAAGGTTGTTCTTAGCTGCAGAGATCCTTGCGGCCACACCCGCCGGCTTATATACTTTATCGTCCAGGTTCATCTCTTTGATAATAGTTTTTATAAGGCTGCGCGAGTCAGTTGTATCGTAGATAGTATATGTTGAGGGATATCCCAGTTTATCCGAGTCGCTTCGAAGGATCCTTGCAAAAATGGAGTGAAATGTTCCCATCCAAAGAAAGCGGGCATTATTATATCCCGCAAGAGAAATAATTCTATCTTTCATTTCCCCTGCCGCCTTATTGGTAAAGGTAAGTGCCAGTATCGAGGCGGCATCAACTCCATGGTTTAAGAGGTGGGCGATTCTGTAGGTAAGAACACGGGTTTTCCCTGCACCTGCGCCGGCAATTACAAGTGCCGGACCTTCGCTGTTTACAACAGCCTCCCTCTGGGCCGCATTTAATTCATCAAGGTATTCTAAAGACATTCCTTCCACATTGTTTATTAAGTAGCCAAAGTTACTAAAACATGTTGTAAGTTTACCACATGTTTGGATACAGACTGTACATTTATTATACTTGTAAACTGTATAACAAATTTCACAAAACCCCGTTAACCTAGAAGACCCATTTTGCTTATTGTGAGAAGTATTTTATTAGCTGTTTTTTTGGTTTTTCCCACCATGTTATATGCTCAGATAACAGCGCCTGGCAGTAGCACGGTAAGATATACCGATTATATATCCGGAGGTGAAAATCATCCTGTTTTTATATATTGCTCCTCGAGTGGTTCAATTCCCTCATTGCAGGCGGTCAGTACCGGAGGCACCGGGCCGTTCGATTTTGAATGGACCCAGTGGGATACCTTTACTTCAGACTTCACCATATCTCATGGAACTGATGCAGGAGTTTTTAGTTCAGGCAGGTCTTCCCTGGATGAGGGTGGCTACAGGGTCAGAATTACCGATGGGGGAACTTATGATGAGACTTTTATAGCCTGGGTACATATAGATGATCCATATTCGCTGGCTGAGCTTCAGAACAGAAATTGTTACTATGTGGCTCTTAACGGCACAGCCTCTGTTGATGACTACGACTATTATGATATTGTAAGCGGGCAAAGCATAAGATTACCTAACGACATAGCTTTTTTATGGTCTTCAGATCCTGCTTCAAGTATTCCATATCCGGCGCTTGAGATAGATCCAATTACTTACAACCCGCCTCTTGAGGATGTTGAATATAATCTTATGGTAACTGATAGTTTCGGGTGCATAGCATCATCTTCATTTAATTATGAATCAATTCATGTCAAAGCTGAGTTTGAGATTACTCCTGATGATGGAGAAGCTCCGCTTGAGGTGTTTATTACAGACCATTCGGTTAGAGCCCTCGACTATACCTGGCGGTTTGGAGATGATACTATTTCTAATAACCCCGATCCCTTTTCGCATATTTATTACAGGCCCGGTCAGTATACATTGAGATTGATGATAGAAAGTGATCTGGGCTGTGTTGATTCAATGAAAATAGACAATATAACAGTACAGCCTTCCTCTTTAAACATTACGAATGTATTTACTCCCGACGGCGATGGTAGTAACGAATTCTTCTATGTTGAATCAAAATCACTCAGAACCATAGATGTTCAGATTTTCAGCAAGTCGGGGAAGAGAGTTTATTACTATCATGGCGATGAAGATTCAATCAAAGACTGGCAGGGCTGGGATGGTAAAATAGGCTCCTCTTTTGCCAGCCCTGGTATATACTACTATATTATCAGGGCTACCGGATGGGACGATGTAGTATACGACAAAAAGGAACATCGTGGCTTTGTATACCTGTACAGGTAATTTGCACCTTCGGTGCGTAAGATGCTCCCCTTGGTCGCGTAATTCACTCCCTGCTCCCTGCTCCGGTCGTTTTACCGACCGGAACACCCCGTTCACCGATTTTAATTAAAATTTACCTATAAAAACTTTGGAAACCAAAAAAGTTTTCTCATTATTGTGCTCAAATTAATCTGACACATGGATTACACAATAAGGATAGCGGAAGAAGCTGAATCTCTTTTTATGAGATATGGAGTCAGGGCTGTTACCATGGACAGAATTGCTCATGAACTTGGCATGTCCAAGCGAACCATATATGAGAAATTTAGTGATAAGGACAGTCTGCTTGAGTATGTTATAAGAAGAAAGGCCGAAAAGCAAAAGGAAATATTCTATCACTTAATGAATGAATCCGATAATGTAATTGAGGTTATCTTCAAAATCCTTGAGACAGCTTTCGATCAGATGAGTGGTATGAACCCCAGCTATATGATGGATATCAAGAAATATCATCACAGGGTATATGATGCAGTTTGTAAAAGGGGAGAACTCAGGAATTCAGAATTAAGCCTTGCAATTCTCAAAAGGGGAGTTGCGGAAGGTGTTTTCAGGCCCGGTATTAATGTTGAGATTGTAAATGAAGGTATCCATGGCTTTATTGATTCTGCACATTCATCAGATATCTTTCATGGTAACCGGTTCAGCAGGATGGAAATATTTGATAATCTGTTATTTAATTATATGCGTGGCATATCGACAGATGACGGGGTAATAATTTTAGAACAATACAGATCACAATTAGGAATAAATAAAAATGTTATAAGGAATGAGAAATAAATTGTTGATAATAATATTAATGTTTGCTGTGCAGTTAAGTACTGCCCAGGATAGAGCAAACGACCTGGCTCTTTCACTTAAGGAAGCTCAGGACTATGCTTTGCAGAATAATAAGATGATAAGGGCATCAAGGCTGGATGTAGAATCGGCCAGGATGTCGACATGGGATGCTAAATCATCCGGTTTACCAAAGGTAGATGCAACGGCATCATTGATGAATAATCTAAAGCTGGCAACTATGCTTATACCTGATTTCACCGGTATGAGTGATGAAAAGATTCCTGTTCAGTTTGGATCACAGTTTAATACAAGTTATGGTTTTCAGATTACTCAACTTATTTTTAGTGGATCCTACTTTGTTGGTATTCAGACAGCAAAACTTGCAGAAAGTTTGTCTGAGCAGGGATTGGAGAAATCAGAACTAAGCATTAAGGAATCTGTAATTACAACCTACTACCTTATCCTGATAACTGAAGAGTCAATAAGGGTAATTAATGAAAATATAGATAATCTGAATGAGATTCTTGTCTCAACCAGATCTATGTATGAAGTGGGCATGGCAGAGGCCACGGATGTAGACCAGATGCAGTCAACTCTTACAATGATAACAAATTCGAGGAAATCGATGGAACGTAACCTTGAAGTAAGTTATAATCTTATGAGATTTCAGCTTGGACTTGATACAGATGCCGGTATTGTGCTAACCCAGACTCTGGACGATTTTGTTGATGAGGTTAATGTTGCAGCTCTGTCTATGCAGGACTTTAGTATTCAAAACAATATCGATTACAGGCTGCTGAGCAGTCAGGAAGAACTTGGCGAACTATCTGTAAAAATGCAAAAGTCTACCGTTCTGCCTACCCTGTCAGGTTTTTATCAGTATAACCAGAGCGGCCAGGCTGATAAGCTGAATCAGCTCGATTGGTATGGATCACAGGTACTGGGCCTACAATTAAACATACCTATTTTTGCAAGTGGTCAGAGGTACTCAAAAATCAGGAAGGCCCAGATTGACCTGGAGTCGCTGAAAACAAATAAGTCGCTGGTTGCAGACCAGCTTTTAATGCAGGAGAAACAATACAAATACGACCTTATTGATGCCAACGAGCAGTTTATAAGTAAGAAGGATAATGTAGAACTTGCCAGCAGGATATTTAAGAGTGTTGAAAACAAATATAAGCAGGGAGTTGCTTCAAGCCTTGACCTTACTCAGGCACATAACAATTACCTGCAGGCAGTCAGTGACTATACATCAAGTTTAATGAACCTGCTTCAAAACAAGCTGGCACTTGATAAGCTGCTAAATAATCTATAAACTAATCAGAAACATATAATACAAGATAAAATGAAACCTACGAAACTATTAACATTCGGAATAATATTTACTCTGATACTTGCCGGATGCAATCCGCCTGAGGGTAAGCAAGGTAAAGTTGAAGAAGGTGACGGGATGGCAACTGAAGAAAAAGCAGTGGTCCCGGTTCGGGTAATGGATCTCGAAAAGAGCAGTATATCCAGAACCATCGATTATAATTCAACTCTGCAGGCTTATGAAGAGGTTTATCTGGCTCCGGCACAGCCCGGAAGAATTGAGAAAATTTATGTAGAGCCGGGCGACAGGGTAACAAAGGGACAGAAGCTTTTCCTTATGGACCAGACTCAGCTTCACCAGACGAAAATCCAGGTGCAGAGCATGGAGGTTGATATTAACAGGATGGAAGCCCTGCTTGAAACAGGCAGTATCACACAGCAGGCATATGATCAGCTTAAGACACAGTATGATGTTACCTTATCCTCACTGGATTTCCTTGAGAAGAATACAGTAATGTATGCTCCTTTTGGTGGAGTTATTACAGGAAAATATTTTGAGAATGGAGAGATGTATTCCGGTGCTCCAAATACACAGGCCGGGAAGGCTGCAGTACTGACCTTGATGCAGATTAATCCATTGAAGGCAGTATTGAATATTTCAGAAAATTATTATCCCTTATTAAAGAAGGGAATGAAGGCCACCCTTGAAACAGATGTTTATTCTGATGAGGAGTTTACAGGTAAGGTATTCCTTGTTTACCCGACAGTGGATCCTATGACAAGATCTTTTAAGGTTGAAATAGAGGTTCCCAATAATTCTCAGAAACTTAAACCTGGAATGTTTTCAAGGGTATCCATGTTTGTGGGTGAAGAAGAATCATTTATTGTTCCGGCCAATACCGTGCTTCAGCAGGAAGGAACGAATATCCGGTATGTCTTTGTTGAGAATAATGGCGCTGCAAAGAGATACAATGTTACCATAGGTAAGCGATACGATGAAATGGTTGAAATTATTTCTGATAAAATCGCAGAGGGAGCAAAAATTATTTCAGAGGGCCATACCAAACTTATGGATGGTGATAAGGTGAAAGTAATTGACTAAAGAAAAGAAAGAATAAAATGAGTATATACGGTAATTCAGTAAGAAGGCCACTAACAACGATATTAATATTTATCGCTCTGATAGTTATGGGCCTGTATTCACTTACCAGGCTGCCGGTGGATTTATATCCCGATATGGAATTTCCTTTCCTTACGGTATTTACATCCTACCCCGGTGCCTCGGCTGCTGATATTGAAACTAATGTTACAGAACCACTTGAAAGTTCGCTGAGCACTGTAAGTAATTTAAAGGAGATTACATCAACATCAAGCGATAATACCTCAATCCTTTTTCTTGAGTTTGAGTGGGGATCGAACACAGATGAGGCTGCGAATGAGATCAGGGATAACCTTGATTTTGTAAGTCGATTCTTCCCTGAAGATGCAGAAGATCCAACACTTCTGAAATTTAATTCGAGCATGATGCCCATACTCTTTTACTCCGTTACAGCGGATGAAAGTTTCCCCGGACTTGAAAAACTGCTCGATGAAAAGATTGTAAATCCACTTAACAGGATAGAGGGTGTGGCATCTGTTGGTATAGCAGGTGCCCCCGGGCGGGAGATCTATATTAATGTTGATCCGGTTAAGATGGAAGCATATAATCTTACCGTTGAGCAGGTTGGGAATGTTTTGAGGATGGAAAATCTCAATACTCCGGCGGGCTTTCTTGAGATGGGAGCCCTTGATTATCCCTTGAGGGTGGAAGGTGAATTTCCTGACAGTGATGTTTTAGGGGATCTTGTTGTAGGCAGCTTTAATGGCAGTACTATATTTCTCAGGGATGTAGCCGAAATTATTGATTCGCAGAAGGAAAGTAAGGCTGAAGAGAGGATCAACGGGGAGCTTGGTGTAAGGATGTATATCCAGAAACAATCCGGGGGAAATACTGTTGAGGTGGCCAAGGAAGTTCGTGCTGCCCTTGAAGAGCTAAAGGCAGACCTGCCTCCTGATGTGAAGATTGATACAATCTTCGATTCATCTGAGTTTATCCAGGGTTCGATTGGCAACCTTACCAGTACACTTATGTATGCAGGTATATTTGTTATTCTGGTTGTGCTTTTCTTCCTCGGAAGGTGGAGGGCAACCTTTATTGTAATTGTAACAATACCTATATCGCTTATTGTTGCATTTATATATCTGTTTATTTCAGGAAACTCAATAAATATTATATCCCTTTCTTCGCTCTCGATTGCTATTGGTATGGTAGTTGACGATGCGATTGTTGTTCTTGAAAATATAACCAAGCATATTGAGAAGGGCAGCCGCCCCAAGGAAGCTGCTATTTATGCAACAAATGAGGTCTGGCTGGCGGTTATTGTAACCACCCTGACGATTGTGGCAGTGTTCTTCCCGCTTACTTTTGTGCAGGGATTAACAGGAATAATGTTCCGCCAGCTTGGTATGATTGTTACCTTAACAACCATAACATCCACAATAGCAGCTATTACTCTTACACCTACACTCAGTTCACTGATGCTAAGACTTGAGAAAAAGGAAAAGAGCAATAGAAGATTCAGTTATGATAATACTATTAAGAAGTGGCTCGACTGGTTTGAGGGCTTCTATGAAGGTACACTCAGGTGGGCTCTGCGCCATAAGACCTTTACAGTTATTGTTTCCCTTGCAATATTTGTTAGTTCCATTTTATTATTAACCCAGGTTGGTATGGAGTTTATGCCTGAAGCCGATCAGTCTTCGATGAATGCTACAATTGAGTTGCAGACAGGGACCAGGGTGAGCGAAACAAAAGCACTTGCTGCGAAGATTGATAAGGTCCTTATGGAAAAATTCCCTGAGATTGAGCTTATCTCAGCATCAAGCGGAACTGATGAGGAGGCAAACTTTGCTACCATGTTTAGTACAACCGGAACACATACGATTTTATATACCTTCTCTCTGAGTGATATCTCTGAGAGGGACAGATCGGTCTGGGATATTGCCGAGGCCTTCAGGGAAGAGCTTGATCAGTTTCCTGAAATTGTAGATTACCAGGTGAGTACTTCAGACGCAGGTATGGGCGGTATGATGGGAAATAATATTGCAATGGAGGTCTACGGTTATGATATAGTAAGTACCAATAAAGTAGCAAATGAGCTGGCTGACAGGATGTCGCGTATTGAAGGAGCTACAGATATACAGGTTAGCCGTGATGACTCCAAGCCTGAGCTTCAGATAGTACTCGACCAGTCTAAGATGAGTTTTCATGGATTAAATACGGCAACCGTCTCGGCATCGATAAAGAATCGCGTTGACGGGATGCTTGCTACCAGGCTGAGGGAATTTGGAGATGAATATGACGTTATAGTAAGATATAATGAAGAGTCCAGGAACTCAATCAGCGATATCGAGAATATACCAATAAGGAATATGCAGGGGCAGATGGTACGCCTGGGAGAGATAGCAGAGATTAAAGAATTCTGGTCGCCTCCAAATATTGAACATAAGCGCAAGGAGCGTATTGTAACCGTTTCGGCTACTCCGCATAAAAGACCCCTTGCAGCTGTGGCAGCAGATATTGACAGCCAGATTGCTGAGATGGATATCCCGGCAGGAGTTTCAGTTGAATCATCCGGGGCAATTGAGGATATGATGGATGCAATGAGTGACCTTATGCTTTTGATGATAATGAGTCTTGCTCTTGTTTATCTTGTTATGGCCTCACAGTTCGAATCACTCAGGATGCCATTTATAATCATGTTCTCAATTCCTTTTGCGTTCTCCGGGGTAGCACTGGCAATGTATATTACAAACACTACATTCAGCCTCGTGTCGGGAATAGGAGCAATTATGTTAATAGGTATTGTGGTTAAGAATGCCATCGTGCTGGTCGACTTTATCAACCTTATGCGCGACAGGGGCATGGAACTGTATGAGGCTGTTGCTGTATCCGGACGTTCAAGACTTCGTCCTGTTCTGATGACATCCCTGACTACTATACTTGCTATGTTACCACTGGCATTGAGCACAGGTGAAGGTGCAGAGATCTGGAGCCCTATGGGGATTGCAGTAATCGGAGGCCTGGTATTTTCAACACTGGTTACCCTTGTGCTGGTACCGGTAGTTTATATTATATTCTCACGACGGGGTGAGAGAAATAAAAAACGCGGTAACCAGGATGATTATGGCTTCCTGGAAGCTGAGACAGCCAATTAAACTTAAAAATATGAAAGCAATATTTATAGTATATAACCAGGCACACACCGAGAAGGTGGAATATATATTGAATAAAATGGATATCAGCGGATATACACAGTGGACAGATATGAAGGGAAGAGGAGACAGGGGAGGAGTGCCTCATCTTGGAACTCATACATGGCCGGAGATTAACTCTGCAACTCTTACCATTGTGGACGATGATAAGGTACAGGGTGTACTTGACGCTGTAGAAACAATGGATGAGATAAATACCGATGTGGGAGCGAGAGCTTTTGTGTGGGATATTACTGCATCTGTATGATGATGAAGTTTTAGTCTTAAAGTAAAATAAGGATGCAGCCCGGCTGCATCCTTATTTATATTATTGAGCTCAATAATTTCTCAATTATTCTTTTCCTTGATTACAGTAATGCCATTTTCTTCAGATCCAATCATAAATACTGGCCTCTGAGGGCACAAAGTAAGCTTTGTAGCTTCCTGGTACGCACCGGCAACTGTTTTTTTGATAGCCTTAACGATTTTATCAACAATAGCTTATTCTTCTTCCTGCTCAGCCTCGTATGCCTTAATAACTACATCCTGGACATCAGATGGCACCTGAACATACTCAGCAAATTTCATTGAGTACATGGCACGCCCACCAGAAATTGAACTTAAAGCAGTAGAATACTTATTCATCTCTGCCAGAGGAACTTTTGCCTTTACAACTTCGAATCCTTTTTCACTGCTCATACCAAGCACCATTCCGCGGCGACCCTGAAGATCTGATATAACATCACCCATCCTGTCGCCAGGTACCATAATCTCAACATCGTAAACAGGCTCGAGTATCTTGGCTCCCGCATTTTTAAAAGCTATACTGAAGGCATTACGTCCTGCCAGTTTAAATGATATTTCGTTTGAGTCGACCGGGTGCATCTTTCCATCGTATACGTAAACCCTTATATCGCGTGCATATGAACCGGTAAGAGGTCCTTCTTCCATTTTTTCCATAATACCTTTTAAAATGGCAGGAAGGAATCTGGCATCTATCGATCCACCTACAATACAGTTAACAAACTCCAGAACACCACCCCATTGAAGTTTAATTTGTTCCTTATCTCTTACAGACATTTTAAGTTCTTTCCCCATGGCTTTAACCATTGTTTTGGGTTCAGAGCCTTCAGTAAATGGTTCAATTATCATATGAACCTCGCCAAACTGTCCGGATCCGCCTGACTGTTTCTTATGCCTGTAGTCAGCCTGAGCCAGTTTTGTGATGGTTTCACGGTAAGGAATCTTGGGAGCCCAGAATTCAGTCTCTATTTTAAAAATGTTATCCAGGTGCCACTTCAGTATATTCAGATGATATTCACCCTGTCCTGAAAGGATTATCTGCTTAAGTTCTTTTGAGTATTCAATTAGAATTGTTGGATCTTCCTGGTGCATACGACTCAATGCTTCTCCCAGTTTCTCATCATCTCCTTCACTAAGCGGCCTTATTGCCGTTCTGTATTTTGGCTCAGGAAAATCTATAAATGGAAAGGCGCCTTTTGCTCCCTGACCATTAAGTGTATGATTTGTTTTTGTATTTTTCAGTTTAACAGCTGCTCCTATATCGCCTGCCTGTAGCTCAGAAACCTTAACCCTGTTCTTCCCGGCACAAACATAAAGTTGCGACAGGCGTTCCTTGGTGGATGTATTTTCGTTATTTACATCCAGGTTCTCCTTAACTGTACCGGAGATAACTTTGAAATAATTTATCTCACCAATATGATCTTCTATTGCACTTTTAAACACAAAGATCTGAGTTGGTCCGGAAGGATCACATTTTACTTCCGCTCCATCTTTGGTGGTCCATGCAGGCATATCAGATGCCAGCGGAGCAACATTAATAATAAACTCCATTACCCGATCTATACCGACGTTTTTCTTTGCGGCTGTACAGAATACCGGGAAGATACCTCTTTGTACCAGACCAGCCTGGATGCCCTGGCGCATTTCGTCTTCGGTAAGAGTATCATTCTCAAAAAATATCTCCATCAGAGATTCGTCATTTTCAGCAGCTTTCTCTATCAGTTCGGACTGAAGCTCCGTAGCTTTCTCAATATGCTCTGCGGGAATATCAACAAGCTTTGCTTCACCACCATCTTTCGGGTACTGAAGCATCTTCATTTTAATAACATCAATGATGGAATCGAATCCTGGACCTTCATTAACAGGAAATTGTACCAGGGTAACATTACCACCAAACCTGTCCTTCATCATTTCGATTGATTTATCGAAATTTGTTTTTTCATGGTCGAGTCCGTTAACTGCGAAAATAACAGGTTTATGAGCTTTATCGGCATGTCTGAAATGAATCTCTGTACCAACTTCAACACCGTTCTGTACGTTAACAAGCATCAGTGCTGAATCTGCTACATGCAGAGACGATACAACTCCACCACCAAAATCGTCAAGACCCGGAGTGTCAAGTATATTTATTTTCTTATTTTGATATTCAGTATAAAGTACTGTAGAGAAAAGTGAATTTTCATTTTCCTGTTCTATAGGACGATAGTCTGAAACAGTGTTTTTAGCATCTATTGTGCCCCTTCTGTCGATTAGCTTGCCATTAAGAAGCATTGCTTCGGCAAAGGTTGTTTTGCCAGATCCGGAGTTACCAATTAATGCGATGGTCTTAAATTGACCGGCTTGATAAGTTTTCATGCCTAATCTCTTATTATTTTGTTATACAATCTATTTATTCCTGTTTTGAGCGCCCAAAATTAGTATAATTTTCCGTAAAAATAAATAGCTGGGCTATATTATGGTAAGCTATGGGTGTTTCCGGGTAATAATAGAGTAGCGGAGTATTGGGTAAATTATTAAATAAGTAAATAAATATTATGCAGACCCGGTTCCCCCATCCCCAAATCTTTGAATCTTTTTATCTTTAAATCTAAAATTCGCAGCCCGTTTTTTTGGTAATTAAATTTTCTTTCCATATTTTTGCAGCCGATTTTAGAATCCAGGAGTACCGGTCTTTTTCTTCTAAATGTAAGTTTATAAAAAAGAGATCATTAGAAAGCGATCGGGAAGGAACCTGTAAATAACTTACGTTTTTCAGGTAAATGTCTAAGCAGATTAACGAAGAGATAATAATCTTTTCGAATGGCTTTAGCACCCGTCTCCGGATCTTAATGTTGAACAGAGACTTGTTTAAATATAAATAACTGTATATATGCCGACAATACAACAATTAGTAAAGAAGGGCAGGAACAGGCTGGTAGAAAAGAGTAAAGCTCCTGCACTGGACTCATGCCCGCAAAGACGTGGAGTATGTGTGCGTGTCTATACTACAACACCTAAGAAGCCTAATTCAGCTATGCGTAAGGTAGCAAGGGTAAGGCTTACAAACGGTAAGGAAGTTAACGCATATATTCCGGGTGAGGGTCATAATCTCCAGGAACACTCCATTGTATTAATAAGGGGTGGAAGGGTAAAAGACCTTCCTGGTGTTCGTTATCACCTTGTTCGTGGTGCTCTTGACACCTCAGGTGTAGAGGGTCGTACACAGAGACGCTCGAAGTATGGTGCTAAGAAGCCTAAGAAGTAATTGTTAATGATGTAAGAAGTCAGATAATGAGAAAATCAAGACCAAAGAAGAGGATTATTTTACCGGATCCGAAATTTAACGATCCGTATGTAACCAGGTTTGTAAACAATCTGATGTTTAGTGGTAAGAAGGACCTTGCGTTTAAGATCTTTTACGATTCTCTGAATATTGTTGGAGAGAAGATGAAAAGTGATGATAAGTCTCCACTGGAGATTTGGAAGCAGGCTCTCGAAAATGTAACCCCTCAGGTTGAAGTTAAATCAAGAAGAGTTGGAGGTGCTACTTTCCAGGTTCCTATGGAGATACGCCCCGACAGGAAGATAAGTATCAGTATGAAGAACCTGATACTTTTTGCTCGAAAGCGTCCGGGTCGTAATATGGCTGAAAGATTAGCGGCTGAAGTAGTTGCTGCTTACAATCTTGAGGGCGGAGCATTCAAAAGAAAAGAGGATACTCACAGGATGGCCGAGGCAAATAAAGCCTTTGCTCACTTCCGCTTTTAATATATAGCTGGCAGAGAGATGGCAAAGAATCTGGAACATACACGTAACATCGGCATAATGGCCCACATCGATGCTGGTAAGACGACCACTACGGAGAGGATACTCTTCTATACCGGTCGTACTCACCGTATTGGAGAGGTTCATGATGGTAATGCGCAGATGGACTGGATGATCCAGGAGCAGGAGAGAGGAATAACGATCACCTCTGCCGCCACTACTACTTATTGGAAGTATAAGGATATTGATTATAAAATCAATATTATCGATACTCCGGGTCATGTGGATTTCACTGTAGAAGTTGAAAGATCACTCAGGGTTCTTGATGGCGCTATCGCGGTATTTTGTGCTGTTGGTGGTGTGGAGCCACAATCTGAGACAGTCTGGAGACAGGCCACAAAATATGGGGTGCCAAAGATTGCCTTCGTTAATAAGATGGATCGTGCGGGAGCAGATTTCTTCGGTGTGGTTCAGCAGATTAATGAGAGACTTGGTTCCAATGCTGTCCCGGTACAGATTCCTATGGGTTCTGAAGAGAATTTTACAGGTGTAATAGACCTGATTGAAAATAAGGCTGTGCTCTGGTATGACGACGAGACAATGGGAACCCGGTATGAACTACAGGAAATTCCTGAACAGTATAAGGCTGAAGCTGAAGAGTGGAGAGCTAAACTTGTGGAGTCAGTTGCCGGGGTGGACGAAGACCTTTTTGAGAGATATTTTGAGGATCCCGAATCCATTACCAGCGAGGACATGATCAAGGTAATGAGGCGATCCACAATAGATGGTATAGCAGTTCCTGTCTTATGCGGGTCTGCATTTAAGAATAAAGGAGTGCAAAGATTGCTCGACGCTATCGTTTCTTACCTGCCTTCTCCTCTGGAGGTTGGCAGTGTTAAGGGGATTAACCCGAAGAACGATGAGGTAGACACACGTAAACCCGATTCTGCCGAGCCACTTGCAGCACTTGCATTTAAAATAGCTACTGATCCTTTTGTCGGAAGACTTGCATTCCTGAGAGTATATTCGGGTGAGCTTAAAACCGGCGATATGGTTCTGAATATGCGCACAGGTAAGAGGGAGAGGATTAATCGTCTTTTCCAGATGCATGCTAATAAACAAACACCAAAAGACAGTATTTCAGCTGGCGATATATGTGCTGTCGTAGGATTGAAAAATCTAAAAACTGGTGATACACTGTGTGCAATACATAAGCCAATATGGCTAGAATCTATGGATTTTCCTGATCCGGTTATCGGTGTGGCAATCGAACCCAAAACCCAGGCTGATTTTGATAAGCTGGGCGTTGCTCTGGGTAAGTTGGCCGAGGAAGATCCAACATTCCAGGTAAAAACCGACGACGATAGTGGTCAGACCATTATCAGCGGAATGGGTGAATTACACCTGGATATATTGATAGACCGTCTTAAGAGGGAGTTTAAGATAGAGATTAACCAGGGACAGCCTCAGGTTGCATATAAAGAGGCTATTACTATATCGGTTGAACACAGGGAGGTATTTAAAAAGCAAACCGGGGGAAGAGGTAAATTTGCCGATATCTCGATAGAATTGATGCCTGCCGACAAAGGCGTTTCCGGACTCCAGTTTATCGATCAGATTAAGGGTGGAAACATACCAAAAGAGTTTATTCCTGCTGTGGAAAAAGGCTTTAAAGTTGCTATGTCTAATGGTCCTCTTGCAGGATTCCCACTCGAAAATCTAAAGGTTATACTCAAGGACGGTTCGTACCACCCTGTCGACTCTGATGCACTGGCGTTTGAAATAGCCGCAAAACAGGCTATTAGAAATGCAGCTGTAAAATGTAAACCAATTCTGCTCGAACCTATTATGAAGGCAGAAGTAGTTACGCCCGAAGAATATGTCGGGGATGTAGTTGGTGATTTTAACAGGAGAAGAGGACAGGTTGAAGGTATGGAATCGAAAGCAGGTTCGAGGATAATTAAAGCAAAAGTACCGCTGGCAGAGAAATTCGGATATGTTACCGTACTGCGAACCCTTACTTCAGGAAGAGCAACTTCAACAATGGAGTTCTCGCATTATGCTGAGGTACCTGTAGAGACAAGTAAAAAGATTATTGAAGCAATTAAAGGAAAATTATTGTAAGCGATGAGTCAAAAAATTCGAATTAAACTGAAGTCTTACGACCATAACCTAGTAGATAAGTCTGCCGAAAAAATCGTTAAGACAGTAAAATCTACAGGAGCTGTTGTAAGTGGTCCAATACCACTCCCGACTCACAAAAGAGTGTTTACCGTACTCAGGTCTACATTTGTGAATAAAAAGTCGAGAGAGCAGTTTCAGCTTTCAAGCTATAAGAGACTGCTTGATATTTATAGCTCAACTCCAAAGACAATCGATGCTCTTATGAAGCTTGAATTGCCAAGTGGGGTGGAAGTGGAAATTAAAGTGTGAAACCAGTAAAGAGTTACAAAAATGCAAGGATTAATAGGAAAAAAAGTGGGAATGACTTCTGTTTTCGATGAGAACGGGAAGAATATTCCTTGTACTGTAATTGAAGCTGGCCCCTGTGTTATTACCCAGGTTAAAACTGTAGAGAAGGATGGTTACAATGCCGTTCAGCTTGGTTTTGACGAGAAGAAGGATAAGCATGCCAATAAAGCTGAAAAAGGCCACTTCAATAAAGCAAATACAACACCAAAGAAGAAACTTATTGAATTCACCGGGTTTCAACCAAATAAATATAATACCGGCGATATTCTGACAGTTGACCTGTTTAACGATGATACATGGCTTGATGTACGCGGCTGGGCTAAAGGCAAAGGCTTCCAGGGTGTCGTTAAGCGTCATGGATTCAGAGGCGTTGGCGATGCTACCCACGGTCAGCACAACAGACTGAGAGCTCCGGGTTCGCTGGGCGCTTCTTCATATCCTTCAAGAGTATTTAAGGGAATGAGAATGGCTGGTCGTACCGGTGGTCAGCAGGTGATGTCTATTAGCCTCAGGGTTATGAAGCTTCTACCTGAAAATAACTTATTAATAGTAAAAGGATCAGTACCGGGTCCTAAAGGTGGTTACCTAATTATTACAAAGTAATGGAATTAGCAGTAGTTAATATAGAAGGAAAAGAAACCGGAAGAAAGGTTAAACTCGACGATTCAATTTTCGCGATAGAGCCAAATGATCATGCTATATATCTTGATAGCAAGCACTTTATGGCTACCCTGAGACAGGGTACTCATAAGTCTAAAGAGCGCGGAGAGATAGCCGGTAGTACCAGAAAGATTAAGAGGCAGAAAGGTACAGGCACCGCTCGTTTCGGTAGCATTAAGAACCCTCTTTTCAGGGGCGGTGGTCGCGTATTCGGGCCAAGACCCAGATATTATGGTTTCAAGCTTAACCGCAAGGTTAAACAACTTGCCCGTAAATCGGCCCTTTCTTATAAGGCTAAGGAAAAGAATATTATTGTTCTCGAAGATTTTAATTTTGAGGCACCAAAAACGAGGGAACTTGCACGGCTTGGTGTTAACCTTAATCTGACAGACAAAAAATCACTTATTGTTTTTCCGGAAACAAATAAAAATGTATATTTGTCATCTCGAAATTTGCAGGGTATTGATGTTATAACAAGCGGAGAATTAAATACTTACGCAATTATGAAAGCTTCAACTCTGGTTCTTATAGAGAGTGCAGTTGACGTTTTGCAGGCAAATTTTGGAAACTAGTAAACTAAGAGTAATGGATATTTTACTTAAACCGATAGTAACGGAAAAAATGACCGAGCAGGGCGAGAACAGTAACCGCTTCGGTTTTATCGTTGCCAAGGATGCAAATAAAATACAGATTAAGAATGCCGTTGAGGAACTTTACGGTGTTACTGTAGAATCGGTAAATACAATGGTATATGCCGGTAAGAGCAAGACCCGTTTTACCAAGTCGGGTATGACTAAAGGTCGGACTGCTAATTATAAAAAGGCTATTGTAACTATAGCTAAAGGAGACACAATTGATTTCTATAGCAATATTTAAAGATTATGGCAGTTAGAAAAATCAAGCCTGTTACACCAGGTCAGAGACATAAAATAATCAGTGCATTTGACACAATTACAAGCACTGAGCCGGAGAAATCCTTGCTCCGACCGCTTAAGAAAAGTGGAGGAAGGAACAATAGCGGCAGAATGACAATGCGATATATGGGAGGCGGTCATAAAAGAAGATATCGTGTAATTGATTTCCAGAGAGCCAAAGATGGCATCAAGGCTACGGTTAAAAGTATCGAATATGATCCTAATCGTTCTGCCAGGATAGCACTTGTGGTTTATACTGATGGAGAAAAGAGATATATTATCGCACCTAACGGTATTAAAGTCGGACAGGAAGTTGAATCAGGCAAAGGAGTTGCACCTGAAGTTGGTAACACCCTTTTTCTTTCTGATATTCCACTTGGTACAGTTGTACATAATATAGAGCTTAAACCCGGTAAGGGGGCAGCACTTGCACGTAGTGCCGGATCCTATGCCCAGATTGTTGCCCGTGAAGGTAAATATGCTACTATTAAGCTTCCTTCAGGTGAGACCAGGATGGTTCTTGTTACCTGCAGGGCTACTATTGGTACAGTATCTAATCCCGATCATAGTCTGGAGCGTTCCGGAAAGGCTGGAAGATCACGCTGGAAAGGTCGCAGGCCTCGTACCCGGGGTGTTGCAATGAACCCTGTTGATCACCCAATGGGTGGTGGAGAAGGCCGCGCATCTGGAGGTCATCCAAGATCACGTACCGGTCTGCCTGCAAAGGGTTATAAGACAAGGAGTAAAAAGAAATACTCTGATAGGTATATTGTTGAAAAGAGGAAAAAATAAGAAGATACAATGAGTAGATCTGTTAAAAAAGGCCCGTTCATAGATTTTAAGCTTGAGAAGAGAGTTCTTGAGATGAACGACTCCAATAAGAAGACAGTAATTAAAACCTGGTCGAGAAGATCAGTTATTTCTCCCGACTTTGTGGGTCATACAATTGCTGTTCATAATGGAAATAAATTTATTCCTGTTTATGTTACTGAGAATATGGTCGGTCATAAACTTGGAGAATTTGCCCCAACTCGTACTTTCAGAAGTCACGGTGGTAAGCAAAAGTAATAGTTAACGTTTTGAAAATATCCTGACAAATGGGTGCAAGAAAAAGAAATACAGCCGCTAAGAGGAAAGAGGAAAAGCTGAAGACCTACCAGGCAGTACTAAATAACTGTCCAACGTCTCCTCGTAAAATGAGGCTTGTTACTGATATGATAAAAGGTTTGGAAGTAAACAGGGCGCTTGATCTGCTTAAGTTCAGCTCGAAAGAAGCTTCCAGAAGAGTAGAGAAACTCCTCCTTTCTGCTATTGCAAACTGGCAGGCCAAGAATGAGGGAGTCCGGATAGAGGAAAGTAATCTTTATGTTAAAGAAGCCTTTGTTGATCAGGGCCGTACACTTAGGAGATTACAAACTGCTCCTCAGGGACGTGCTTACAGGATTAGAAAGAGATCTAATCATGTAACACTTATTCTGGATAGTATTAGTAAGGAAGTTGAAGTTGAAAACACATCAAATTAAGATAGATGGGACAAAAAGTTAATCCGATAGGTAACAGGTTAGGCAT
>CAZWLP010000046.1:0-20931 GCA_964634565.1 uncultured Rikenellaceae bacterium
ATATATAATTTACCTTTCAGGTTTTCGGCATAAGTCAATACCGACCCGGCTTTATAACCTTCAGGATTATCCTGGGGCGTATCCATAAAGCGCTCGGTATAAACATTATCATAAAGACGCCAGTCTGTTACTGAATAGTTAGCTATCCCGTGTGTCCAGTAATCGGCTCCATAGGTTAAAGCCATAGCCGTGGTATAACCACCGTATGAACCACCTGTTATACCCATTCTTTCTGAATCAACATAGGGTTTCTCCCTCAACCACTTAACAGCTTCAATATAATCATGCATCTCCCATTTACCGAGATTACGGTACATATAGTCGAGGCCCTTCTTCCCAAAATGACCGGAGGCCCTGTGATCGACTGAAATAGTAATAATATTATTCTGGGCAAACCAGCCTGGTTTTCCACTGTAACTGTTTCTTACACCTTCTGAATCAGGTCCTCCATATATTGTAAACACAACAGGGTATTTCTTATTCTGATCAAAGTTCAATGGATAGCTTATTATAGCAGGGAGCATAAACCCATCTGTTGATGGTATCCTTACAAGTTCTCTTCTTGCCATGCTGCCTGGATCAAATTCAACCTTAACGGGCGATTCAATATCTCTTATTTTTTTGGCATTCTTATCTATCAGGCTTAATGTTACAGGTGTCTCAATATTCGACCAGCTGTCTATTAAATACTTACCCGATGGTGATATATTTGCCGAATGAGTGCCGGCTCCTGACGTAAGTTGCACTAATCCTGAGCCATCCAGACCCACTCTGAAGAGGTGCCTGTCTGTCGATTCTTTGCCTGTGCCTGTAAAGTAAACATACCCGGGTTTCTCATCTACCCTGCTGATGCCTGTAACTCTCCAGTCAAGATTGGTTAATTGTACCTTTATATTACCTTCCCAATCATAATAATATATATTGTACCATCCACTCTTACAGCTTCTTACCAAATATCCGCTACCATTTTCAAGCACATATATATCGCTAAAGAAATCCACCCAGGTGTTATTCTTTTCGGTATATATCTCTTTATAGTCACCCGTGCTAATATCAGCAAGGATAAACCTCATATCGTTCTGATCACGGTTAAGTACCTGCACCATAAGGTTTTTACTATCAACAGTCCAGTTTGGCCATGCAATATACTGATCAATACTGGTATCAGTTTTTATCCATACAGTCTCTTTTGTTCCCAGATCAACCACTCCCATTTTTACAATAGGATTATTATCTCCCGGCTTAGGATAGGGCGTAACCTCCTGGGTCCCGTGCAAACCGTCAGCTTCATCGATGCGATTAATAATAAACTCGGGGACAGGACTCTCATCTGTGTGTAAATAGGCTATCTTATTGCCATCAGGGGCCCACCAGAAGGCAGCGTACCTGGTACTGCGACCCAGTATCTCCTCCATATATACCCATGAAGCGTAACCATTATATATCTTATCTGTCGCCCCGGTGGTTAATCTTATCTCAAGGTCCTTTTCAAGATCATAAACATATAAATCACGATTCTTTGTATATGCTACCTTCTTTCCGTCTGGCGACATCTTCGGGTTAAGCTCGGCAGACTCATCATCAGTAAGCTTCTTAGCTTCACTGTCGCCCAGGGTAAAAGACCAGAGATCATTATCCTTTGCCAGGACAATAGTGTTTTGATCATCTCCGATTGAAACTCCATACCCGAGACTGAATCCTTCAGGCAGGCTTTCTGAAAAATCCTTGCGCTTATCAATATAGTCTTTATAAACATTCTCCTTGCCTGACCTTACATTAACACGCATCACTACCCTGTTTCCTCCGGAATCAGTATCATATTTCAGATAGTTATTATCATCAGCCCATCCCAGGATTGATGAGGCCTGACCAGGTCTCTGCGCCAGTGCATTATTTTGTACAATAAGCAGCAGAAGAAAAATACTAAGCACCCGGTATAATACTTTTATAAGTTTCATTTAATAAGATTTAATTTTCATTCTAAAATTCAGATGGATAAAATTAAAAAATTATTTTTATCTTTTTTATTAATTCAATTCTTAAACATTATTAATCCAAACTTAAGATAACATGCGGAAAATAATATTATTAGCTGCCGGTATTCTTATCCTCCTGATATCAATCAGCACAGATGCTTATACACAAAAACCAAAAGCTAAATCGAATAATAAATTTGAACCTGTTATAGTTGATGGTCAGGCTCAAATAATTCCTGATTTCGATAACCCGGATAAATGGATCAGTCATGACCTCTGGGTTGAAACAGAATTCGATTCTGACGGGGATGGAAAACCAGACAGGGTATATGTCGATGTAACCCGCCCCTACCAGACCGATACAGAAGGAATAAGACTCCCGGTAATTTATGAATCAAGTCCATACTATATGGGAACAGGATCAAATGACAAGGAATATTTCTGGGATGTCAGACAGGAGCCTGGTGAAGAACCGGCAGCCAGGAAAAACCCACCTGAAATAAAACAACAGACAAGAAAGGGATATATTTCAAAATCTCATACCCGAGATTGGGTGCCAAGGGGCTTTATTGTTGTTCATTCCTGTTCGCCGGGCACAGGATTATCAGAGGGTTGCCCGACCATTGGCGGAGATAATGAGTCGCTGGCCCCAAAAGCTGTAATAGACTGGCTGAACGGACGAGCCAAGGCTTACACTACTGTAGAGGGTTATGAAACAGTAGAAGCATACTGGTCGACCGGCAAAGTAGGTATGACAGGAACTTCGTATAATGGAACTATTCCTCTGGCTGCTGCCACAACAGGAGTAGACGGACTTGAAGCAATAATACCGGTAGCACCTAACACTTCTTACTACCACTATTACAGATCTAATGGTCTTGTCAAAAGTCCCGGAGGATATCTGGGTGAAGATGTGGATGTTCTGTATAATTTTATTAATAGTGGATATCCCGAAAGCAGGGAATATTGCAACACCAATATCAGGGACAAAGAAATGAATCAGAACCAGGACAGGATTACAGGCGATTACAATGAGTTCTGGGCAGGAAGAGATTACCTGAACGACCTGGAACCATTAAAGGCAGCTGTACTGATGTCGCATGGATTTAACGACTGGAATGTAATGCCGGAGCACAGTAATAGAATATCGCAGGCACTTAAAGAAAAAGGAGTGCCTGTTCAGATCTATTATCACCAGAACGGCCATGGTGGTCCTCCTCCTGTTGAAATGATGAACAGGTGGTTTACCAGGTACTTATTTGGCATTGAGAATGGTGTGGAAAATGATCCTAAGGCATGGATCGTAAGAGAAGATGATAGTAAGCCAACACCATATAAGGACTATCCTAACCCGGAGGCATCAGAAATAATACTTTACCCGGGAGCAGGAGCACCTGCAAGTGGATCTCTATCTATTGATAAAAAGAAAAACCAGGGAACTGAAACACTTATCGACAATGTCTCCTTCGACGGAATATCACTTGCAAAGGCAGAATGGACTAATCACAGATTGCTCTACCTGAGCCCGGTTTTAAAAAAGGATATTCATATCTCAGGAACAGCCATTATTACTGTCAGGGCTGCCAGCAGCAAGCCTGCTGTTAACTTATCCGTATGGCTTGTTTCACTTCCCTGGAACGACAGAAGAGATGCAAAAATTACTGACAATATAATAACAAGGGGATGGGCTGATCTGCAAAACCGGAAATCGCTAAGCGAAAGTGAGCCTCTTGTTCCTGGCAGGTTTTACGAGATGACCTTTGAAATGCAACCTGACGATCAGATTATAAAAGAGGGACAGCAGATCGCTTTAATGATTTTTTCGAGCGACAGGGAATTTACCCTGTGGCCGGAACCAGGAACAGAACTAACAATTGATCTGGATGGCACCTTATTAACTTTGCCGGTAGTTGGTGGAAAACCTGAATATATAAAAGCTACAGAATAGTTTGTTTGCCAATCAGATACTTGAATATTACTTTGATACCTGCTAATTATATTCTGGCAATCAGAAGACCAAAGACACCATATTTAATAACATAGTTGACATCTGACTGATATAATACTAATGTCTCTATCTTTAGAGCTTAGTTCAAAAATACAACAAATGAAAAAAATTGCAATTTTATCTTTGCTGACTATCTTTTCATTCAGTATATATGGTCAGAGAATTAAGTCTCCTGAAGAATTTCTGGGATATAAACTTGGTTCACAGTTCACATTTCACTCAAAAACAGTGGAATATTTTAAGTATGTAGCGGAAATATCCCCGGGGGTCACCATTGAAGAATACGGTTTTACTAACGAAGGAAGACCATTAATTGCTTGCTTTATTTCAAGCGAAGAAAATATCAAACAGCTTGAAAAATTCCGGACTAATAACCTGAAAAGCATAGGCCTGATGGACGGAGAACCTGAGGGAAGTAAAAAACCATTTATCTGGCTTAGCTATAACGTTCATGGCAATGAATCTGTTGGTATGGAAACATCCATGAAAGTTCTGTATGACCTGGTAAGTAAAAAGGTTAAAGAATCAGACAAATGGCTGGAAGAATGCATAATTGTTATAGACCCATGCCAGAATCCTGATGGAAGAGACCTGTATGCAAACAGGTACCGAAACAGGCAGCCTGTAAATGGAAATCCTGACCCTAACGATTGGTCTCACGGACAACCCTGGCCAAGTGCGAGGCTAAATCATTACCTGTTTGATCTGAATCGTGACTGGGCATGGCAAACCCAGGCTGAAACAAAACAGAGAATTGCACTCTATACCAGATATATGCCACAGGTTCATGCCGATTTTCATGAAATGGGATCCGAATCGAGCTATTTCTTTGCACCCGGAGCAGATCCATGGCATAAGGTAATAAGCAATTGGCAGCACGAATTCCATAAACTAACCGGCGAGGCCATCGCGAAACAATTCAATGAGAAAGCCAGACTATATTATACTAAGGAAAATTTCGATTTATTCTGTCCCAGTTTTGGAGACACCTGGCCATTATTTAACGGGGCGATGGGATTTACATATGAACAAGGTGGAGGAGGTGTAGCCGGACTGGGTATTAAAAGATCCAGTGGAGACACTCTTACTCTTTTAACCAGGATAGAAGGTCATTATTTGTCGAGTCTTGCCACAATTAAGGCATCTTATGATGTAAGGGGAAAGTTACTGGATGAGTTTGAAAAATTCTTTAAGACCGGTACTTCAAATCCAGGTTTTGAATATAAGTCGATTATTATCAAAGGAGATAATAACTCCCATGATTTAGAATCATTATGCGAACTACTTGACGCAAGCCATATTGAATACAGCTATGCAAGGGAAGGTTCAAAATCAATAGAAGGATTTGACTACCTGGCAAATAAAGAGGCTGAAATCAGTATCAAAGAAGGAGATATCCTGGTTAGTGCATATCAGCCACAATCACATCTTGTTGAGGTGCTTTTTGAGCCTGATTCCAGGTTTACGGATTCTTTAAGCTATGATCTTACAGGCTGGGCTCTCCCCTATCTATACAACTTAAAAGCCTACGCAATTAAAGAGAAGATTGCAAAGAGTGAGGAAAAAGTAGAATTTGCATTTAAAGAAAATAAGATACCAGAGAATCCTCCATATGCTTACCTGGCAAACTGGAACGGCTATGGCGAAGCTAAACTAATGTCAGCCCTTTATAAGAAAAATCTTAATATCAGGTATGTAACAAAAACATTTACCCTTGATGGTAAAAAATATAATCGTGGTAGCTTAATTATCGCACGCGGAGATAATAAGCATCTGAAAGATAACTTTGATAAACTGGTTACAGATGCAGCCAATCTAAGCCGGGTAACTGTTAATCCGGCCTTTACGGGACTAGCTGAAAAGGGGATTGATCTGGGATCAAATAATGCCAGATTAAACGACCCACCCAAAATTGCCCTGGCAGGTGGCGACGGAACATCAGAAGGATCGTTTGGAGAATTGTGGTTCTTCTTTGAACGGGAACTAGAGTATCCGGTAACTATTATTGATGCTACAAGATTGGCATCAGCAGACCTCGGGGAATATGATGTGCTTTATCTGCCATCAGGAACATATACCAGGGCAAAAGACAAGTTGCTTGAATATGCAAAGGCAGGAGGCAGAATAGTTGCCTTTGAACGTGCAGTTTCTTTATTCTCTGGCGAAAAGACAAGCAATCTCTTTAAAGCCGTAGAAAAACAGAAAAAAGAAAAATCTACTGAAGAGGGCAAGAAAAAAAGTGATGATCCTACACTTTTAAAGAAATTTGAAGACCAGCGAAGAGAATCTCTTAACAACAGATCTGCAAGCAGTATCTATCGCGTTGAACTGGATAATACTCATCCTTATGTTTATGGTATGGGAACGGAATGGTTTATTATAAAAAGATCTAATGGACTACCCTACCTGGAAAATGGTAATAATATTGCCTATATTACAGAAAATAAGCCGGTATCCGGCTTTGCAGGGTCAAAATTCATAGAAAATATAGGTAATACTCTTGTAATAGGATCCGAAAGAGTTGGCAGAGGCGAAGTAGTATATTTTAGTGACGACCCATACTACAGGGCTTTCTGGAAAAGCGGAAGACTTATTCTTAGTAATATTGCATTCAGGTAAATAACTAATCTTTCTGTGATGGAGAAAGTAGTTGAAAGATTTATAAGATACGCCCGCATTGACACACAATCGGACGAAAGCTCCTTAAGTTGCCCCAGCACTGAAAAACAATTTAAGCTGGCCAGATTATTAGAGAAGGAGATGGAAGAACTCGGCTTATCTGAGATAAGCCTTGATGATAATGGCTATCTAATGGCTACACTGCCATCTAACAGCAATAAGAAACTGCCGGTGGCTGGCTTTATATCTCATATGGATACCAGTCCTGATATGAGCGGGACTGATGTAAGCCCTGAGATTGTAGAAAACTATAACGGGAAAGATATTATACTTAATAAGAAAGATAATATTATCCTTTCTCCTGCCGATTTTCCGGAATTAACTGACTATATTGGTGATACTATAATCTGTACTAACGGCAAAACCCTGCTTGGTGCTGATGATAAGGCAGGAATATCAGAAATACTAACAGCCATTGAATACTTTATTAATAATCCCGAGATAATACACGGAAAAATAAGAATTGGATTTACACCCGATGAAGAAATTGGCAGAGGAGCCGATAAATTTGATGTTAATAAATTCGGTGCCGATTTTGCTTATACAATAGATGGTGGACAGGTGGGAGAATTGGAATTTGAAAATTTTAATGCAGCTCTTGCAACTATAAGTTTTAAAGGTAGAAATGTACACCCGGGAACAGCGAAGAATCAAATGATTAACTCAATGTACCTGGCAACGGAATTTATGGATATGCTCCCTTCGCCTGAAAGACCAGAACATACTGAAGGGTATGAAGGATTCTATCATCTGGTTGACTTTGAGGGTACTGTTGAAGAAAGCCAGATAAGGTACCTTATAAGAGACCACAATCCGGAACTATTTAAAAATAAGAAGGAGAAATTAACTTCAATTGCAGACTTTTTAAATAATAAATACAATTCAAAACGGGTAGTACTTGAAATAAAAGATCAGTATTTTAATATGAGAGAAAAGGTTGAACCTCATTATCATATTATCAAGCTGGCAGAGAAAGCTATGGAGGATGCCGGGGTTAAACCAATTATCAAACCCATTAGAGGAGGAACAGACGGTGCCAGGTTATCATTTATGGGACTTCCATGTCCCAATATATTTACAGGTGGACATAACTTCCATGGCAAATTTGAATATATCCCGGTTCAATCTATGAAAAAATCTGTCGACACAATAATTAACATAATTAAAACTATCCCGGAGAGATATTAAATAATTGATATTATGAAATCTATAAATTGGATCCTTGCAATAGTAATAATAATTGGTATTTCATGTAAGAGTAACAGGGACTTCACCTCTGCCTATAACAGCATAAACACTGAAGATCTGGCCAGGTATGCAAGTAAACTCGGATCAGACGAATTTATGGGCAGAGCACCATTTACAGAAGGAGAAAATATTACACTGAGTTACCTTGAGGAACAATTAAAGAATATCGGGTTTGATCCGGCATTTGGAGACAGCTATCTCCAGGAAGTACCTATGGTTTCGGTTCTAACAGATATTTCCATGCCAGTAGTGGTTAAAACACCAAATACAACATTCAAACTTAAATGGCCTGATGAAGCAGCAATATCATCAGCAAGGCTTGAAAATAATATATCGATTAAAGAATCACCCCTGGTCTTTGCCGGTTTTGGCATTACAGCTCCGGAATATGAATGGGATGACTTTAAAAATATTGATGTGGAGGGTAAAACCCTTGTTGTGCTGGTAAATGATCCGGGCTTATATACCGATGATAAAGATCTCTTTAAAGGCCGGGAGATGACATATTATGGCCGATGGACTTATAAATATGAAGAAGCAGCAAGAAGGGGAGCTGTCGGAATCCTGATCATACATGAAACTGAAGGAGCAGGTTATACTTATGGTATTCCGAGAAACAGCTCTATAACACCAAATCTTTTTATGGATAAGGGCAATAAAAATAACGATAAATGCATGTTTAACGGCTGGATTGAAGCAGATGCGGCTGATAAACTATTCTCAGATCTCGGGTATAATATCGAAAAACTCAGAATCGAAGCCTGTAAAAAGGATTTTAAAGGTTTCGATATGGAATCAACAATTTCTTTAGAACTGACCAACCAGTTTGAATATAACAGCTCCCATAACGTTGCAGGAGTGCTTAAAGGAAAAGATAAGCCCGAGGAAGTTATTATCTATTCGGGGCACTGGGACCATTTTGGGATTGGTGAGATTCAGGATGGTGATTCAATTTACAACGGGGCGGTTGATAACGGCACTACTATGGCAATGATCTTCGAGATTGGAGAAGCTTTTACCAGGCTGAAGGAAAGACCTTCGAGGTCTGTAATGCTATTCTTCCCTACAGCAGAAGAACAGGGTCTGCTGGGATCAAATTACTATGTTGAAAATCCCGCTTTCCCAATTGAGAAAACAGTTGCCAATATAAATAACGATCTTGTTCTGCCTATTGGAAGAATGAGGGATGTTATGGTAACCGGTTTCGGTCAATCAGAGCTCGACGATTACCTGGCAGTGGCGGCAGCAAATCAGGATCGCTATATCTTTCCCGACCCTAATGCTCATACAGGAATGTATTTCAGATCTGATCATTTTTCATTTGCCAAAAAAGGAGTACCCGCTCTTTATGCCCGTGGCAATTGCGACTCAAGAGAATATGGAAAAGACTGGGCTGCCGAACAGGAAAAAGATTATCTCGACAGAAAGTATCATAAGGCAGCCGATAATTATTACCCTGAAATATGGGATATGGCCGGTATAGCAGAAGACGCACAGATTTCATTTGATATTGGCTACCAGCTTGCAAACTCTGATAAGTGGCCGGCATGGAAAGAAGGATCCGAATTTAAGTCTTTAAGAAGTGAGCTAGAGTGACTAGAGTGAGGAATTTGATTGTTTCGGTCTCCGGCCTCCGTTTTCCCGTTTCCGCTTCTTACTCTTTGCCCTTTGCCCTTTGCCTTTTGCCGTTCGCCGTTCGCCGTCCCCATACAGTTCCCTGACAATATCATGACGACCCAGGGCAACAAGATCGTTTTTAACTGCTTTGATATTATCCTTCCTGTTCCAGAAGAAGATCCTGTTCTGCCTTCTCTTATCTTTTTCAGAACCGGCGATAAATAACTTTTTACCGGTATAGGGATCGTATCCGGTATAAAACATTGTTGTTGCCATCGTCATAGGTGTGGGTGTAAAATCCTGCACCTGTTCGGGCCATATCCCCAGTTTTTTAATAGCTACAGCCATCTCAGCCATATCCTCAACAGTACAACCGGGATGACTGGAAATAAGATATGGTACAAGCTCATAGTTTAATTTGTACTTACCGGTGAGAATCTTAAACTTACCCACAAGATCTATAAAAAGGTTAAAGGAGGTCTTTCGCATTGCTTTCAGGACACTTGCATCTGAATGCTCTGGTGCCACTTTAAGCCTTCCCGATACATGATATCTTATAATATCACGTAAATAATCATTTTCTGCTTTGCCTGCATTCTTATTAAATGAATCATTCAGCAGGTCATATCGGATACCACTTGTCACAAAAAATCTTTTTAAGCCTTCTGTTTTCCTGATCCTCGAATAAAGGCTAACAAGTTTACTGTGATCAGCTATCATATTCGGGCATAAAGATGGCCATATACAGGAAGGGCGGGAACAGTTTCTGCAGGCTTTAATATCTTTGCCCTTCATCATATACATATTTGCCGAGGGGCCTCCAATATCAGAGATAACACCTCTAAAGCCCGGCATAGAAATAATAGTCTCTACCTCTCTCAGGATAGATTCTTCGCTCCTGCTTACTACATGCTTGCCCTGATGAGCTGCAATAGCACAAAAACTGCATCCTCCAAAACATCCTCTGTGTATGTTAACTGAGAATTTGATCATCTCAAAAGCAGGTATCGGAGGTTTTTTACTATAACGAGGATGTGGCAAACGGGTAAATGGCAGGTCGTAAATGCTATCTGCTTCGCCGGTTGATACCGGCTCATAGGGAGGGTTTATTAATACCCTTACTTCCGACTGTAGCTGCACCAGTCTGGCGGCATCTATCTTATTAGATTCTTTTTCGAACTCAACAAAGGCCTGAGAAAATTTATCCTTATCGCTTGCTACATCTTTGTATGAAGCTAATATTATTGTCCTCCAGTTCTTATTTTTAGGAAGATCTGAATTATCATAAAGAGGGATGGCAGTCTGAGGGATTGTCTTTAATGAATCAAATGGGACTCCCTTATTTAATAGTTTAACCACTTCCTTTACCGGTTTCTCACCCATACCGTAAATAAGCATATCAGCACCGCTTGTCTCCAGAATAGAAGGCTCAACGCTATTTTTCCAGTAATCATAATGAGCAAGTCTCCTCATTGAAGCTTCAACTCCTCCCAGAAGTACTGGTATATCAGGAAAAAGATTCTTCAGTATCTGCGTATAAACAATTGACGGATAATCAGGGCGATATCCACTTCTTCCACCGGGCGTATAGGCATCATCGGACCTGAGTCTTTTCATCGCCGTATAATGATTAACCATCGAATCCATATTACCGGCACTTACAGCAAAGAAAAGTCGGGGTATACCCAGCTTCTTAAAGTCTCTCAGATCATCCCTCCAGTTAGGTTGAGGAACAATAGCAACCTTCAGTCCTTCTGCTTCAAGTACTCTGCCTATTACAGCCGGACCAAAGGAAGGGTGATCGATATAAGCATCGCCGGAGAATAAAATTACATCCGGCCTGTCCCAGCCCCTTTCTTTTACCTCATCAGGTGAAGTTGGTAAATAATCTGTATTTATGCCATTATTGCGCATCTATTTACCATATTTCTGCCAAATTGTACCTAAAATATCCAACATCTATTATCGGCTTGATTATTGATGTATTAGCTAACAAAGTAATGCTATTAATAGTGAGAACACACAATTATACGCATTTATTTGAAGGAGGTTAAACAAATGGATCCTGTAAAAGTATTAAATAAGCATAAAAATATTAGCTCCCTTGTTATAAACAGAAGGGTTAAACAGGCTATTGACAATATAAAAGAGTTTGCCAGCCATAGTAGCAATTCTGATCATTCTGACCGGCTGGAAGCATTGTCAACAACCTACAGGAATATGATAAAATATACTTCTGAAGGAGTGTATGATCCTGAGAGAAAGAAAGTATACTATCACCTTCAGCAATCATTGTTAGAACTGACTGATGAAATTAAGCAGGACCTTCTCTCCAGGTTCTCAGGATGGCAAACCTACTGGCTTCAGAATAGTGTGGAGAAGGAAAAGCTTCTGGCAGGCAAAAAAATTATTGAAACAATCGATGATTTAACTTTTAAAACAGAACTGGACGAGTGGCTGAAAGAAACAGGTACAGCACTGTCGGAACCTGACTCAGAACATTTCCTGAAACATGAGAAACTAATTGAGGATATATTTAATCATCTGTGGCTTACCGATAAATATGGTGATGCAGAGGATGAACTGGTAGATATAATAAGAGACGGACAGAACTTCAGCTGGTACGAACAGAGCATTTTTGTCAGTGCCCTTACGCTGAGTACTCTGCGTATATGGGAGACAAAAAAAATAATACAGCTGATAAATTTCTACCGCGAAGGACTAAGCCAGGTGAGTGAAAGAGCTCTGGCCGGACTGGTACTGGTATTGCAGTACTATGATGAACGAGTAGGAATCTATCCTGAGATTACAGACCAACTGAAGGAATTATCTGATGATATAAGATTCAGGGAACATATGCGTATTTCAGCATTGCAGTTTATCAGATCGCGAGAAACAGAACGTATTGGCAAGAAGCTTCATGATGAGATATTACCAAAGGTTGCAGATTTAAGGCCAAAACTTGAAGAAAAGCTTGACCTTGAAAATTTACTGCCTGAAGATCTTATTGAAGGAAAGAACCCGGATTGGAAAGATCTTTTTGAAGAATCTGAAGATATGTATAAAAGCATGGAAGAATTTTCAAAGCTTCAAATGGAAGGTGCAGATGTATATATGTCGGCATTTGCCAACCTGAAAAATTTTGATTTTTTCAGAAAATTCTCAAACTGGTTCCTTCCCTTCTATCCTGATCATGAGTCATTAAACGAAGTATTCAGGGATGAGGTATTAAGTGAAGGGACAAATGATCTGGCCGAAGCTCTGTACAAAACACCCTTTATCTGTAATTCCGATAAATATTCGCTTGTTCTCAATCTTAAGCATCTTCCTGCAAACCAGAAAAATATGATGCTCAAAGTTTTCAGGATGGAGCTGGAAGGCATTGAACAATTAAAGGACGGAGAAATAGACCTCGATCCGAACCTCTCATTCAGAACCATTACAACTCAGTACCTGCAGGACTTTTACAGGTTCTTTAAACTATCTCCCTACAAAAATGAATTTGAAGATATTTTCAGGGGAAGGTTAGATATTTACAATTCTCTCTTTTACAATCTTATTTTTAATAATAGTAAAGACCTGACCTTACTGGCAGATTATTACTTTGGAAAGGATTTCTACCAGGATGCTGTTGAACTTTATAAGAGGGCAATAGAAATGGGTGTATCAGATCCTCAGCTATATGAAAAAGCAGGCTACTGTTACCAGCAGGAAGGATATTACGAGAACGCAATAGAATTGTATATGCGCTCTGATATACTTGAAAAGAAAACATGGACAACAAAGAAGATTGCATACTGTCTGAGACGACTTGGAAAGAATGACGAGGCATTGAAATATTACCTTGAGGCCGAGAATGATGACCCTGATAATATGCATACTATAGCTATGATAGGTCATTGTTACCTTGACTTAAAGGATAATGATTCGGCTCTTAAATATTACTTTAAGGTTGAATATAATGATCCGGATAACATCAGGGTTCTCAGGCCTATAGCATGGTCTTATTTTGTTAAGGGTGATCTGGAGAGGTCTAAAAAATTCTATGACCGGCTTGAGACGTCGAAACTTACCGGGTATGACTATATTAATATTGGCCACCTTTACCTTTGCATGGGCGAAAGAGATAAAGCGATGGAATATTATAGAAAATCACTTTCCGAAAGTAAAATAGACAGCAATGATTTTATTGAAATAATTGAGGGTGACAGGGAGCATATTATAAGGAACAAGGTAGACCCCGACGACCTGCCAATAATTATTGACCATATCCTCTTCGAAATCGACGACTAATCTATAGAATCTGTCAGACCCGATGTGTCGGTTATTACATGCAGTGAATCCGGTCTGCTACGATCATATCTGGATCTGTGAGGAGATGGTGGCATCCCTACCCTTCTATCCCAGTCTCCCCTTTCAGTCCTGACTGTATCGGAAAAAAACCGCTTTCTCTCTTCCTGTCTTTTCCTGTTATACTCTTCAAGTTTCTTAAGCTGATCATCAGACAGGAGTGCTTTTATCTCGTCCCAGTACTCATCGTTATGCATTTCAAATGTTTTGCGAAATTCTCTCTGCAGTTGTCTTCCTTCCTTACCATAATTCTGAATAATGGGCTCAAGTTGTTTTTTAAGCTCATCAGTTGGTTCAATAACTTTATACAATACATCCCTGAAGTACCTTTCTGATGTCAGCAGCCTCACAGATCTCATTCTCTTATGACGAAGTTGAGCAGATATTAAAAAACCAAGCATTATCCCGATAAGCAGAGATCCGACAACTATCAAAAATGGTTTTGCTTTTATCATTCTGTATCTATTTTACTAATAAACTAACTAATCCCTCATCTACACTGGAGTCAAGTCCCAACAATGTATCATATGAAAGAGAACCCTGACTTAAGAAGATGCTGACCGCCAGAATAATTATTACTATTACCCCTGTTAAAGCTATTCGTAAAAATGCATTATTCCATCTGGCAAACATTTCTGGCCTCATTAAACTACCAATCTTAACTCCTGCAATTCTATTTACAACATTTTCACTAAAAGAAGAACTGAATTCATATTCAGGAATTGCCTTCTCTTTAAGAATCTGGCGGTCGCTTTCAGCGATCTCTTCGGTGATAGATTGTAATAACAGTTCTTTAAGTTCTTCCCTTTTCATAACGATCAGATTAATTTGTTAATCTCCTCCTTTAAGCGATCCCTTGCCCTGGACAACCTCGATAAAACTGTCCCTATGGGCAGATTAAGTATTTCAGCACTCTCCTTAGAGCTATAGCCCTGAATTAATCTTAACACAACAACTGCCTTATAGTCGACCGGCAGTTCAGCAATTGCCTTCTCCAGGACTTCCTTCAGGTCATTGTCATACTCTGTATTTATAATTGTATCAGAAAAATCCTTTTCAGGTGCATTATCATCATTATTGTTTCTTTGA
Organism: uncultured Rikenellaceae bacterium; assembly: GCA_964634565.1. Taxonomy (GTDB): domain Bacteria; phylum Bacteroidota; class Bacteroidia; order Bacteroidales; family VadinHA17; genus JAUVKT01. The sequence goes on from CAZWLP010000046.1 coordinate 14,968, forward strand.
AAAAGTGACACGAAACGTTTTCCTCTTTTTATCTCGTTAAGAGACAGATTAATAGCTATTCGCTGAATATAAGTACTAAGTTTTGATTCACCTCTGAAACTACTTAATGAATAATACAACCTGATAAAGGTATCCTGACCTACATCTTCGGCTTGCTGTATATCTCCAAGCATTCCTTTAACAATTCCGGCTACCATATTTTCATATCTTCTGACTATCTCGCCATAAGCCCTGGAGTCACCCTCAAGGCTTAACTTAATAAGCAACTCATCATCAGAATGAAGATAATCCACCATCATCATACATGTTTTTGACAAAGCATACCACTTCTTTATTCCCAGCTGAATTCAATTTCTTCGAAGCGGGGAAATTCAACCGTCATTTCGGGTGTATACCTGATTAGAAAAAGTTTATTGTTTTCAAACCCGTTAGTCAGGCCGGTTCGCTTAAAATTATAATCAACCTGCAGAAGATCAGGTTTGTGCAGACCTGGCTGATACATAAATTGTCTGCCATGAATTGCCACTCCACTCATAAAGTAGAGCGAGAGATCATAGCTTTGCCATGCATATGATCTTATAGGGGGCTCCATATTGAATTTCGACCTGTATGCACGAAGGAAGGTCTTTACATCATCCTGACTGTAATCAACCCATGTGGGTGTAAAAAGCATAACACCAAGGTCGTAAAAATATATAGGGTCAAGGTTCTTAAGCCATCTCAGGTCAGGATATCCGATTACTTCAATTTTATAATTTCTCAGTAAAGTATGAAGATTCACAACAACCTCACTCATTACTGCCTCATCTGTTGAAGCAATAATAACAAGGTTTGGTATATCCTTTCTAAGGGCATGATCAAGAATATTTATTGTATCGTTATAGGATGATCGGCTCGAAAAAAGAACCTCTCTGAAATTTATCTCTGACAGAGGTGTAACATATCGTAATTTGCGGAATATATTATTCTTAAAAGCCTGTGAAAGATTATCAGTCCAGGCGGTATCAGAATGTACAAATACAAGGTTATAATCCTGGTACTCACTAATCGTCCTGGCCATAGCTTCTTCAATAACATTTACTGAAGGTTGAACCTTAAACAGATAGGGATTTCCACGTAATATCTCCCGGTTCCTTGTTGCCAGCGGCGACACTACCGGAATACGGTACCTCCTTGCAAAGCGTGCCACATGGTCGACATTAATCGAATATACAGGTCCGATTATAAGGTCAGCATCCCTGATATCTGCAATAGTAAGAATACTATCCACTACCTCAGCATCGCCATAAGTATCGTACACCGTAAGATTTACCGACAATCCCTTAGATCTTAGTTTATCTATTGCAAGCAATACACCCTCATAATACTCAATAAAATTTTCACTCCCCGGGTAGATCCATTCGTCAGAACGTCGTAACTTTTTATATATCTTCTTACCACTGGAATTATACTCAGACGAATCGATATAGGTTCTCTGTCTGTTCTCCTTCAGATATAAAGGAAGCATTAAGACCACATCAATACTACCATCGAGATTATCTATAGGAGTAAAATCTACCGTTGTTCCGTCAAACAATAATGTAATATTCTCGTCCTCAAGAAGAAGGGAATCAACCTCCGTGGGAACGACCAGAGGTTCAATCTTAAAAGACTGATCGTCGACAGGTATCCGGATATAATCACCGGCTTTGGGGAAAATAAGTCTTTTGTTTGCATTCCGTATTTCACGAACACTTAAATTATATAAGGAAGCAATATCAGACAACGATTCTCCTCTTTTTACCATATGTAGCTTGAATCCTGATTCATCTGTCTGGAAATCAATCTGCTGTTCGAAAAACTGTTTTCTAGGAATTGCAATTTCAGTGCCGACAGGCAGATCAAAGACATTTACATCGGGGTTGCTTTCCCTGATACTTTCCTCCGGGATATTATACATACGTGACAGGGCAAAAACTGTTTCGCCCGGCTGAAGCTTATGATAGATAAACTTATTATGATCCTTTTTCGCAGGGAGTTCACCTTCATCAATGGAATCTACAGGAATCTTCAGAGGGTCTCCTTCTGACAATCCATATACTGCTCTCCTGTTTTCTTTTAGTAATATCTCCGTTGAAACATGATATGCCTTTGATATTGAATACAGTGTCTGGCCCTTCTGAACAATATGTATGTAATATGCCTCACCATCAATTGAAACCTTCTCACTGCTAATCTTTACAGGAGTCTGGGCCATAAGATTTGTAATAGCAGCACTCAGCAATATTACGAAAAAAAGATAGCGATAATAATGAATAATTTTCATTTCCATTCTTTCAAACACCCGGGCAAAGATATAAGACTAAAGATAAAAGACAAAGGACTCAATAAAAAAGGCTTAGGGGCAAGAGCATAGGGAAGGACTGCTCTCTACAAATCCACTCTCCACTTCCTATTATCTTATTTCGCTAAAATACTTCATAAACTGTATCCTCTCAAAAGCAGCAGGGTTGGTACTTTCAGACTGGCTCATCTTTCCTTTAAACTGGTGAACATAATTAAAACTATTTTTATCCATCCAGTCTTCAAGTTCTCCGATCATCTTCTGAAGATGGTTTATTCCATTTTTGTACAGTGCAGATACAATCTGCACTGTTGAAGCGCCTGCCAGTATCTGTTTAATAACTGCCTCTGAGCCATGAATACCGCTTGTTGCAGAAAGATCACATCCAACCTTACCCGACATCAGGGCCATCCACCTTAATACATTGCCTGCCTCTGCAGGGCTGCTTAAAGTGTTTGAAGACTTCTCAGTAAGGGTATCGATATCAAAATCAGGTGAATAAAAACGGTTAAAAAGAACCAATCCTTTTATTCCTGAATCTGACAATTTCTTTATCATCATAGCAAGATTCGAGAAATAGGGGCTGATCTTAATAGCAACAGGAATAGTTACTTCCGAGAGAATCTTCTTAATTATATCAAAATATATTCCTTCAATAGTGTCGGCATCTGTTTCGGGGTCGGAAGGTAAAACAGCTACATTGAGTTCCAGTGCATCCGCACCTGAGTCCTGAACCTTCCTTGCAAAGGATGTCCACTCAGCACCAGAAACACAGTTAACACTTGCTATTATAGGAATAAGGGTACGTTTCTTCGCTTCGGATATAAGCCTGATATAATTACCAACCGTATCTTCCTTTATATGAAGATCCAGATAATCAAGGGCCTCTGATTTAGCTGAATAGATCATATCATTCTCATATGCTTTCTTAATACTTGCCTCAGCCTCCAACATTATTTGTTCCTCAAACAATGATTTAAGAACAACTGCACCGGCACCGGCTTTTTCCAGTTCAATAATATTGTCGACAGAATCGGTTAAACCCGAACTTCCGACGATAAATGGATTTCTGAGTGATAGGCCCAGATATTTGGTTGTCAAGTCTGCCATTTTATTTGGTTTTTGTTGTGATTTAAATTATTGTTTGACTTATTTCTTATTTAGTACATTCTCCTTAAGGTATTTATGCATGCCGGCGGCAGCCTTTCTTCCATCCCCCATTGCAAGAATAACCGTAGCTCCCCCTCTCACAATATCACCACCTGCAAAGACACCGGATACCGATGATTCCATAGTATCCTTATTTACAATAATAGTTCCCCAGTCAGACATTTCCAACTCAGGCATACTTGAAGGGATCAGTGGATTTGGAGAAACCCCTATTGCCACAATAACTGTATCGACATCAACCATAAAATCAGATCCTTCAATCGGGATAGGTCTTCTTCTTCCTGAGCTATCAGGTTCGCCCAGTTCCATTTTCTGAAGCCTCATACGGTTAACACGACCTTTATCGTCGGCATAATATTCGAGAGGATTATGCAGATTCATAAATTCAATGCCTTCTTCCTGGGCATGATGTACCTCTTCAACCCTTGCCGGCATTTCTTCAATTGATCTTCTGTAGATAATCATAGATCTTTCTGCTCCCAGCCTTTTCGAAGTTCTAACCGAATCCATAGCAGTATTGCCCCCTCCAATTACAGCAACCTTCTTGCCACTTATAACTGGTGTATCGTGTTCATCGCTGGATGCATTCATAAGGTTTACCCTAGTCAGGTACTCATTAGAGGAAAAGATGCTATTATAGTTTTCTCCTGGTATATTCATAAAGTTAGGCAAACCTGCGCCACTGCCAATAAAGAATGCTTCAAATCCCTCTTTCTTAAGATCTTCAACAGTTGCAGTTTTACCGACAATAAAGTTCTTTTCAAATTTAACACCCATCTGCTTAAGGTTATCGATCTCAACATCAACGATCTCGTTAGGTAACCTGAATTCAGGGATTCCGTATTTCAATACGCCACCTATTTCATGCAGCGCTTCAAAAACGGTAACATCATAACCAAATTTTATCATATCGCCTGCAACTGCAAGTCCGGCAGGACCTGAGCCAACGATAGCAACTTTTACACCATTCTTTTCGGCAACTACAGGTATTGACATCTTTCCACTGTTCCTCTCATAATCAGCTGCAAATCTCTCCAGATAACCTATTGCGACAGGAGCTTTTTTAAGCTTCTGTACATAAAAACACTGAGATTCGCACTGAACTTCCTGCGGACATACTCTACCGCACACAGCCGGAAGTGCATTTGTTTCCTTTAATGCAACAGCTGCACCAGAAAAATCCTTTGCTTCAATTTTTTTAATAAACTTGGGGATATTTATTCCTACCGGGCATCCTGAAATACAGGTTGGATCGGCACAATCCAGACAGCGCTTTGCTTCGTTAACAGCCATTTCAAGAGTGAGGCCAAGATTAACTTCACCATGATTCTGAGCTCTTAAGACAGGGTCCTGCTCTACCATTTTTACACGTTCAATTACTGTACGGTCTTTGGCCTTCATGCTTTTCCTGAGTTCTTCTCTCCAGGGCTGCTGGCGTTCCTCTTTTAATAAGTCCTTGAGTTCTTCCATTATATTATTATTACAGATATTCTAAATTTAATTATTCAGATTGACTGGCTTATAAAGTTGCCATATACTTTTCGTAAGCTGTTCTTTCTTCCGACTCGTATGCTCCGAGTCTCATTAACATCTCATCATAATCAATATCATGAGCATCAAATTCAGGACCATCGACACAAACAAATTTTGTTTTACCTCCTACAGAAACCCTGCATGCGCCACACATTCCAGTACCATCGACCATTATGGTGTTTAAGCTGGCAATAGTAGGAACATTATACTTCTTTGTTGTAAGAGCAGCATATTTCATCATTATTGCCGGTCCGATAGTTACAGCCAGATTAACCTTTTCACGATCAAGCACTTCTTCCATACCATGAGTAACCAGTCCCTGTTTGCCGTAAGAGCCGTCATCTGTCATAATAATTACTTCATCAGAACATTCTTTAATCTCATCTTCAAGAATTAAAAGATCCTTGTTTCGGGCAGCAAGAACAGTTATAACCCTGTTGCCAGCTTCCTTAAATGCCCTGGCAATAGGAAGTAATGGTGCTATACCAACTCCACCACCGGCGCACAAAACAGTTCCAGGTTTTTCTACCTCGGTAGCATGGCCAAGCGGACCAACAACATCCATTATAGTGTCGCCGGCCTCCATCAACATTAACTTATGTGATGTTACACCAACCCGCTGTATAATAAGAGTTATCGTACCCTTCTTTGGATCAGCATCGGCAATTGTAAGAGGTATCCTTTCACCTTTTTCGTCAATTTTTACAATCACAAAATGTCCTGCTTTCCGTTTAACAGCAATTCTGGGAGCCTCAATAACGAGCTTAACCACATTTTTGTTAAGCAGTTCTTTTTCGATAATTCTGTTCATTTGGTCAGATTAATTTGAGTCGTTTTTATAGAAACCTCAAGGTTTGAAAAAAAATCCTTGATAACAACCAAATCTGCATTTTTTTATACCTTGTTTTATAACATCATTTAAAAGACGATAAAAATGC
>CAZWLP010000047.1:0-12411 GCA_964634565.1 uncultured Rikenellaceae bacterium
TTATCTCCTCACCACTTTTTGGTAAAGTAGGGGGAATAAAAATCAGAAGATTCTTATAATAATTTGCTCCAACTGATACCGACTTATAGCCCTGGGCTGATACTTCATATCCCATTGCTGTAGCACGGTCTGCAGAGGCTATTGCTGAAAAACCTATTGCCGTTGAGAATGCTCCGCTGGCTCCTGAACGTGTTCCCATGGCTACCGAATAGCTTCCTGATGAGTTGTTGCTGTTTCCAAATGCCAGGGCATTAGCTCCTGTGGCATCGTTAAGGTTACCAATGGCTATAGCACTGTCGACAGTTGAGGTATTCCCATAACCCAGTCCAACAGAGGCTGCTCCTGAAGCTGTGGTACTTGTTCCAAAGGCATATGCATTGGCGCCATGGGCCTTTGCATTATAACCAATAGCTGTAGCATTCGTTTGAGTTGCCTGTGCTGACCTTCCTATTGCAAATGCATAATTGGCTGATGCAATCGAGCTAACACCGATAGCAACTGAGTAGTCGTTTCTTGCATCAGCAGCATAACCAAGAGCAGTAGACCCAAATCCTCCGGATTTAGAACCGAAACCAATAGCGGTAGATACAATATTAGTAGCCAGAGAATTCTGTCCAAAGGCCATAGCATAATTTCCCTGGGTATGAGCGCCTGATCCAATAGCTATCGATCCATAGTTCTCAGCATTGGCTGACTGCCCGAATGCGTAGGAATATGAGCTGCCTGCTATTGCTCCGTTACCCAGCGAGTATGACGAAGTTCCATTGGCATCTGCATTATAACCCATAGCGTACGAATAGGTTTCTTTTGCTTCAGCATTATACCCAATAGCATATGCATGAAGGTTGGTTGCTCTTGCGCCGCTACCCAGCGCATATGAGAAATTACTATTGGCCAGCGCGTTATTACCAAGGGCGTATGACGATTCGCCACCAGCGCTTGAGCCATAACCCATCGAATAGGAGTAGAGTCCCATTGCAAATGCAGATCGTCCGAGGGCATAGGAATAGTCCTGGTTCGCATATGCCCCATACCCCATTGCAACAGAGTATTGTCCGTTAGAGGTGGCGTACATACCCACAGCGATAGAATAGTCGCCAGCTGCACTCGCCCTTGAACCCAGTGCCAGAGAGTAGTCTCCATCTGAATAAGAATACATACCTAATGCCATAGAGTATGGGCCGGTAGCATTTGCTCTCAGGCCGAAGGCATTTGAATAGGATCCGGATGCAATCGACCTGTATCCTAATGCCGTAGCATACCAACCTGACGAATAACTATCAACACCAAGAGCAAGAGATCCTCTGGATGAAGCAACAGAACTCATACCCATTGCCATAGAATAATCTCCTGAGGCAGTTGTGGGCTGACCCAGAGGATCACCAATTGAATCCACACCAATGGAACCCAGGGCAAAACTTTTTTGTCCGAGAGCCCGGGCACTGGAACCAAATGCATATGAATCAAATCCACGGGCAACCGACTGGTTACCGATGGCTGTAGAATTATCGCCGGAAGCTTTTGCCTCATTTCCAAATGCCTGCGAGTAATTACCGGAGGCTGTTGGATGATATCCGAAGGCAGTAGAATTTAATCCTACACTATCGGCCGACAAAATGTTTATTCGACCTGCCTGGAATGCTTCCTTCTGGGGATACCATAGCATTCTTGGACTGTTAAGAACAGTATCAACTTCATTCTGACCGGAGACATTAAAATATAGGGAAGGATCTCCCTTTTTATCCGCATCAAATCCGCCAACTGCAAATCCCCCTCTGCTACCTGGAGCCTTTGCTCCAACAGCCGGATTATTTGGAACAAAAACTCTTGCATAATCGGGAGTGATCTGGAGGTACTCCTGCGCTGTGCCGGGCACAATATCCTTTAGTATATCATCATCAAACCCGGCAACTACAAAACCACCCCGCGAACTTTTTATGTCAGGCAGTGTTTTATCGTCAACATGAATATGTACACCGTTATCATAAACTGCAAAAATTGATTGTCCTGCCTGGTTTTTTACCTCAAATAAGGGAGCCACAGGATCAGGCTCATTTCCTACAACCTTAAGAATACTTCCATTCGAATATTGTGAGCCGAGAACCAGACTTCCGTCTACTTTCGACAGAGTATCTGCATTTGCATCAAACTGATTTTCATATTCTGTAAGGCTGAAAGATCCACCACCTCCACTAAGAGATACTGTGTTACCACTTTTGGATATTTCCTGATTTGGATCGATAAAATCTGAGAGATCAACTGAGCTGTTGCTACCACTTATTGAAAGTGTTGTTCCATCAAGTTCTATTGTCTGATCGGGGTCTATATAATCTGAAAGGTCTACTGAACCACCATCTGTAAGCAGAATAAAATTACCGGATTTTGTTAGCTCTTGTTTATTTTCAACATCCTTTGCCAGCATTGAGAAAGGCACTGCAATAAGTTTTGTGGGCGTCATAAGCTGCCAGCTTCCACCCGATTGCATAATACCGGGCCTCAGGTAGTAAGTACCGCTTGCCCAGTCAATAGCTGAAAAGCTTACTGCTGATCCATCGAAATATGACGCAGACAGATCTCCAACCTGAAGTGTAAAAAGACCATACTCATTTGTGGATAATGAGTGTTCCTCTTCCCATACTACCACGTCTGGATTGACTGATGATAAAATTGCAATGCGAACATTCAGAGATGTGTTTTGAAGTGGCTCGCCTGTTGTTACATCCCTGGCTATGGCCTGGTAATTAAAGCCATCCGGGACCTGGGCAAATATTCCGGGTGCTGAGAAAACCGCTACCAGGATTATTAAAATCAATAAGTAAATCTTTTTCATATACGGGTATATTAGGCATAAGTGAATGATAAATTTATAAATTTTAAGCAAATAAGTCAATTTAATTACATTAACACAATATTAAACTATGATAAACACAATGGTTTTAATGATAAATAAAAAACGCTTCTCCGGGGGAGAAGCATTTTGGTATTTTTAAATGTTTTATAGCAAGTAAAATATTTACTTAAACAGAGGCAGATATATAATAGAAAAACTATTTTTACTGTCAGTTATATATACCAATTCAATATTTGATGAGTGAGTCGAAACAATCCTTTCTGTTTCTTGAGGAGAACCTTGATTTAGGGCACCTTAAACTATCACATGGGAAATACGAATTTAATAGTACTTTTTGCCAAAGCAGTGAAATCTTTATTGAAGAATGTAACAAAGAGAGATTTGATCTCCTTATTATTTCCGGAGTTGGAACTGATGTTAAGAACCTTACTCTCCTCGATTCGCTATATATATCAAAAAATTCAGATACTCCGATCTTGTTTATTGTTGATAATAGCTCCGTTCCCCCAGTACAGGATCTTTTAAATTATCAGATTGATATTATTTGCTTTCCCTTTACTACTGAAGAGTTTATGTTCAGAGTACATAAAATTCTCAGGTCTGCTGAAACAGAGATGAATATTGACAGGAGTCTTAAAAGTTATAAGAAGCTTTTCGATATACTCCCAATGGGAATTATTCAAACAGATGAACATGGTAAGTTTATCAAGACAAATCCTGGATTTCTTTCGATAATTAATATTGAAGAAAAAGATTTGTATGCTGAGAATTTCTTTCAGCTCTGTCATCCTGATGACTATTTCCTTGAAAGGAAGCAACTTGACAGATTGCTAAGGAAAGAGATTAAGTGTGTTGATTATGAGATCAGGCTGATAAACAATGAGGGCAAAACTGCCGTCTGTTCGGTCGAAGCAACTATACTCTGGAGTGCTCCAGATATTTTTAATTCCTTTGTCTTTGTTTTAAGGCTTGTATCCTAGCAATAATTGCCTGGAAGTAACAGCTATAAAGGACTGCAATCAGAAGTACCTCTTTTTTAGCATCTTACGGGCATTTGATCCGAATTGTATTACCCTTGAATAATTTAATCCCGCAGCTAGCCTGCTAAAGTTTGTAAAATCACTGTCGCTGGTAGCCATATTCCTTAGTCCGTACTGGAAATATAATGCCAGCTGGTTCTCTGTATCGCCAAAGCCGGTTAAAATCATTACGCCGTAATCATTCCTGTATATTGCATCAGGACCTTCAAATATCTTATCCTTTGAAACAACGGCTGTTATATCTTCTATTCGCTGTCCGTTAATACCATACCCAAGATATACGCCTGCATTAAGATTAAGATTATAACCCCCTGTTAACCGGGGATTGAAGTTATATGTAAGAAGAAAGGGGAAATCAATAAAATCTATAACATACCTATACTCGACATATGCTGTTGGTCCGAGATCACTTACAGTTCTTCGTCCCTGGCGGCTATACGAAATACCTGGCCGGAAGGAGAAACTTTTATTAAATTTATACTCATAGCTAAGCATTAACTGAGGGGTATAGATAGGATACCAGTCGGTAATAATAACCGGATCATAAAACTTCAGTATAGTATTTGAGACGTTTAGTCCGGCATTAAAAATCAGGTTCTGGGATTTAAGTTGTGTTAGTGAAGCAAAGAGGATAATAGGAAGAATAAGATACTTTTTCATTAAATGACATTTTTTTTAAGAATTTGAAGATAATAATATTTTGAGCTTAAGTGATAGCCTGCTGAGATTTTATTAATATATTTACATAACTAAATACAGACCCGATGAAGACACTTACTGTAATATTATTTACATACCGGGTAAGATTCTGACTACCGGACGGGTTCTTTTATATTTCCAATTTATTATACTAAATTATTATAAAAAGGAGGCTCAGTCAATAAGAACCTTTTGGAGAGATCTATTTGTAAGTGTCAGATCAATAAAAATGCTTACCAGACAATCAGGGTAAGATGCAGATAAGTTTAAAAGACAAATAATAATAATGATTCACAGGAGGGATTTAATTCAGAGAAGAAGAAAGACACGTTTATCCAGGATATTCAGTGATCTCGTCGAATCAATAAGTGGAACAGAACAGGATTTTACAGAAGGAAAATTAAGCAGGGCAATATTTCTTTTATCCGTACCAATGGTACTGGAAATGGCAATGGAATCTGTATTTGCCATAGTCGATATATTTTTTGTCTCTAAACTTGGTTCTGATGCAGTCGCAGCTGTCGGTATAACCGAATCGATGATAACTATAGTATATGCTATTGCCATCGGGCTTAGTATGGCTACAACATCTGTCGTTTCGAGGCGTATAGGCGAAAAAGACAGAGACAGGGCTGCCCGAACAGCAATGCAATCCATTATCACAGGCCTCTTCGCATCTGCTCTGATTGCAATTCCGGGGGTAATATTTGCACAGGATCTTCTTAGAGCTATGGGCGCAAACAATCTGATTGTGGAAGAGTTATCAGGCTATACCACCATAATGCTGGGTGGAAATATTGTTATTATGCTCCTGTTTATTATAAACGCAGTATTCAGAAGCTCAGGTGATGCAGCTATATCAATGAGGGTTTTATGGTTGGGAAATATAATAAATATAATACTTGATCCCTGCCTGATTCTTGGATTAGGCCCTTTTCCTGAGATGGGTATTAAAGGTGCAGCAATAGCTACTGTTATTGGCCGTGGAACAGCAGTTCTCTACCAGCTATATATACTGTTTTCAGGCAAAAAGAGAGTAAAACTACTCAGAGAACATATCAGACTGAATTTCAGGCTGATATTAAAAATCCTTAAGATATCGATGGGCGGAATAGGACAGAATATAATCGCAACATCAAGCTGGATAATTCTTGTTAGAATTATCTCTGAGTTTGGAAGCGCAGCACTTGCAGGCTATACTATATCAATCAGGATAATCATTTTTGCTTTATTACCATCCTGGGGAATAAGTAATGCTGCAGCAACGCTGGTGGGTCAAAATCTGGGAGCGAAAAAACCCGAAAGAGCAGAACGGTCGGTTTGGATCACAGGGATCTTAAATATGGTGCTACTGGGCATTTTCGGAATAATAATGATATTATTTCCTGAATACTTTATCCGATTATTTATCGACGATAAAGAAGTAATTAAATCAGGCGTTCTTGGTTTAAAAATTATTAGTATGGGATTTCTTGCTTACGGACTGGGAATGGTTCTTGTAAATTCTTTTAATGGTGCCGGAGATACTGCCACACCTACTAAAATAAACCTTGTTGCCTTCTGGCTTATAGAGATACCACTGGCTTATTTCCTGGCTATATATGCCGGAATGCAGGAAACAGGTGTTTTTATTGCCATCGTTGTTGCAGAGACTATTTTGACTATTATAGCACTTATTTTGTTCAGGCAGGGCAAATGGAAATTGAATGAGGTCTAAAAGCCTCATTCTTTTTCATATATTTACATTAGACAGCGTACAAAATAAATTTTACCGATGAAAATAATTAAGCCTGTATTTATATTTGTTTTGCTTTTTCTTATTACTACCCGGACAGGTGCACAGGATTCACTAAAAATTGTCATAAACCCAATACCCCTGTCTGAAATATCGGCCAGTGTTACCGAAATAAATCAGGATATTCTGGAGTTCAGGACTACAATTCTTACCGATCCAAGGAAAGCCAGAATTGACCAGGAAACTGATACAATGATTTTCAGCCTGAATCTTCTTCGTGAAGACCCCAGGATACAGAGAATAAATCAGCTTAACTTCAGGAGCCTTACTATAATTGAGGGTGAATGGGAGCTTTTAAGGTCTTCCCTTAAGGCGAAGCAGAATGAATACGCCGCTATCGTGCTTGATCTTGAGAGCCGTAAAAAAGAAATAGTGAATTCCATTAACAGGTGGGATACAACCCTGAGTTTTGCAGAAGAGGCTGAAGCTCCAATTTCTGTTATAACACAGATACGCTCAACCCTGTCAAGACTTATCAGCCTTAATGAGGATCTTAAGTCAGATTCTGAATTTATGCAGGAGAACCTTGTTCAGATTTCTAATAGCCTTATTTTTTGTGATGAAATAATAGAAAATGTAAATACTGCAAAGGACATAGTTACAAGACAATTCTTCGAGCTCAATCAACCACCACTATGGAGCCTTTTTAAAAAGGATACTATATCGAACAGGTTCGATGCAAGACGATCTGTAAGTGAAGATTTAAAGAATGAGGTAAGAGATTTTGCATATAATAATCCATTCAGGTTATTTATACATCTTACCTTATTCATTATTATTTTATTTACCCTGTCTTATCTGTTTAAAGACATAAAGATTGCACTTGCAAAATCAAATACCCCGGCAGATGATGCAATTCATAAAATAGTCGAGAGGCCATTGTCTGCCTCTATGCTGGTAGCCTTTCTGCTTACCTACCTTCTATACAGGACTATTCCTCTATATATAGGCGCATTAAATATTTTGTTCCTGATGATACCTGTTCTTATTATCTTAAATGATATTCTGCCTTTGAGATCAAGACGCTACATTTTTCTGCCGGTAGCTGCATCTATACTTGTCCAGCTTCACAGTTATATAAGTCTGGATTCATTTATAAGCAGGTTGTTTTTGCTGTCGATAATTACATTCAGCCTGGCATCATTTATTCTGATAGTAAGGAGAAGAACATTCCGATCGATGAAATTTGCACGTAACTTTGGCAGGCTGTTATATTACCTGGCAGTAGTCTACATTTTCTTTCTCTGTATTTCATTATTTGCATCAATTGCAGGTGCTGTTATGCTTTCCGAATACCTTGTTTATGCTGTAACCAGGAGTGTTGTTCTTGGTTTAATAATATATGCTCTGGGTATTACTGTTAACAGTATAATATATACATCCATTTATAGTAAATCTGCCCAGAAACTTAACCTGGTGGCTCAATATCATAGCACAATATACAGCAGGATAAGCCAGTTGATAAATATTCTCATATGGATATTCTGGCTTATAATAACGTTGAAACTATTTAATGCATGGGACAGGGTTCTAAATGTATTAAAGCATTTTCTGTCAGATGAATTTAAGATTGGCACAGTATCATTAACTATCGGAAGCCTGTTCCTGTTCTTTATAATTATCTGGTTTACTCTATGGATTTCCCGGATGGCAAAGATTGTTGTTGAGGGCGAAGTGGCACCGAGAGTAAAAATGAAGAGGGGAGTGCCCGGAGCAATTTCCCTTGTAATGCGTATTGCAATAATTTCAATAGGCTTTCTCTTTGCTATTGCTGCGGCAGGCTTTGGAATGGATAAACTTACCATTCTTATAGGTGCTCTTGGTGTTGGTATCGGTTTCGGACTTCAAAATATATTCAATAACCTGGTTTCTGGTATAATCTTAGCCTTTGAGCGTCCTATACAGGAGGGTGATATTATCGAGGTGGGAACACTCTGGGGTACGGTTAAAGAAATTGGGATAAGGGCGTCAACAATATTCACTTTTGACGGAGCAGAGGTTATAGTCCCGAATGGAAATTTGATTTCTAATGAGCTTATAAACTGGACATTAACAGATAGGTACAGAAGGGTGGAGGTAGTTGTCGGGGTTAAATATGGAACAGATCCTGATAAGGTTCTTCAACTGCTTAGGGATGTTGCCGAAAGCCAGGAAGATATCCTTAAAGAGCCTGCTGCACTGGCACTTTTTACTGGTTTTGGAGATTCATCACTCGACTTTAAGTTATTATTCTGGATAGCCAGGGCAGATAACCGATTTATTGTTCAGAGTCAGGTAAATGTAGCTGTTAATGAAGCACTTAAATCTGCGGGCATTGAAATTCCATTCCCTCAAAGAGATGTTTATATTAAATCAACAGTTAAGTAGTAATACGCATTTATGATCGCCGACATAATATTCTGTCACTTGGTGGCAAAGAAGTATCTGTTACAATCACTATAATCTATTGTTGGATTATCTCTAAGGTAATCAATAATCAGTTCAGCTGTAGTCTTATCATCAATAATAGGGTCTGAAGGGAAATAGTATTGATAGACAGCTGGAATATAATCATTTACACCAACTGTAAGAACCGTCTCGTTTTGCAGCTCTGTTCCACTTATATTTTTAATAACTACCCCATTGTCGCTGTTTTCAAATATTACTCCTGAATAATGCAATCCGGCACCGCTTTCTTCAAAGAAACGCTTAAGCATCTCAACCGACATTGTGTATGTCCGTGCTCCATTATTAAAAGGGTCAATCTCATATATTTCACGTACTGTTACATCTCCCTGGTCCAGATCATTTCGAATTCCCCCGCCGTTCTGAAAAGATATATCAGATCCCAGAGCAGAGCGCAAAGCGTCAGTATATAAGCATCCAAGGCCGTTATTTTTATTAAGGTAATTTACATTGTAGGCTATTACCTCGTCCAGCTCAGGTACATCATTATATGAATCAATTAATGTGGCAAGTTCAGCATCATATTCGCTAAAGTCATTTAAATCAATAAGTTCAAATTCTTCTTCAATAATCTCCCCGTTCATAATAGAGAGGGTGATCTTGCCCAGGTACCTCAGATAGCTTCCACATTGATAAATATAAACATCATTAACAAGGTCATCGATAACTGCATGGCTGTGTCCGCCGATAATAATATCCATATAAGGATAATTCTCTGCCATATAGTAATCTGTCCCCGTTCCGAGGTGGGATAAGAGAACAAGCAGGTCGGCCTCTGAATCTTCTTTTAGCGTAGCGTAATTATCCATTATATCTCCGGCTGGCTGAAACGTTATGCCTTCAACCCTGTATGGATGGGTGGCAGGTATATATGCACCGGATGTATAACTTGTCTCAACCATTCCCAGGAAGGTTATGTCCAGGTCTCCTGCCGTAATAGTAACATAAGGGGCTGTCTGGGGCAGGACGGCATTGGTCATATCGGCATTGGCACAAATAAAATCAAACTGAGCGTCTTCTATTCTGCTGCTAAGGGTTACCTGTCCGTAATCAAATTCATGATTACCCAGGACCGCTACATCAAAGCCTGAACGGTTCATAAGGTCGATCATCGGATATCCCTTTTTATCTATGAAATCAACAACCGGGTTACCGGAAAAAAGATCTCCGGCACTCACAACCAGAACTTCACCCAGAGCCTCTGCTTCATCTACAATATATTTAATCTTGCTGAAATTATTTATCTGTCCGTGGGCATCATTTATCGAGAATATAGTCAGGGTGCTAACCTTATCTTCAGAATCGGTTTTGTCTTCATTTTTGTTACAAGCACTGATCAGTAAGCTTATAATAATCAAATATTTTATCCAGCTTTTCATTTTAATCTATATTATATTCTCTATTTTTCTTCCTTTACCAGTTTAAGGTACATCTCAACAGACTTTCTTGCAAGCACTTCGCTTGCATTAACTACCGGAACAGATGATCTTTCAGGATTGAATGCCAGTGGTATCTCTGTACATCCCAGTATAATGATCTCAGCACCTTTTTCGATCACATTTTCTCCCGCAACAGCTAATAAATCTTCACTTATTTTTGTATCAACACCAGATTTAATACCAGAAACTGCCTTCATAACATATTCATCTTCAATTATATTATCAGGAACAACCACCTCAAAGCCGGTTTTATTTAATTCATCTTCATATAGACCGGTACTGATTGTTCCTGTAGTTGCCAGCAGACCAACTTTTTTTATATCAGGGTAATTCTTCTTTACTTCCGCCACTGTTTCTTCAATCATGTTTATTATAGGCACATCAACCGTGTCAGCCATAAGGTCATAGTAATAATGTACCGTATTGCAGGGAATAGAAATAACTATGGCCCCCGATTTTTCCAATAATTTAACTCCCTGAACCAGGTATGGAATAATTGCCGGGTCATTATTATTTATAGAAGACATTCGATCAGGAACCTGGGGAAGACTATAAATAAGTGTAGGTATATGATCCTGGTCTCTTTCAGCCGGGGTAAGCCTTATTATAGATCTGAATATATCTGAGGTTGCTTCCGGTCCCATACCTCCAAATATTCCAAGAAGAGGTCGGCTATCTGTTGAATGTAAGACAGCCGAATCTGTATTATCCCTGCATGAAACCAGTAATAATATTATGGTCAGCGGAAGTACAAATTTTCTCATTATTGCTGTTTTTGATTGTCGGTTGTTTTTAAAATCATAATCATTAGCTGTCTAAAATACCCTATTTTTAGTTCAGATTTGACACTAGGTGACTAATATTTTACAAGAAGATTAACTTAAGTTATTATTAATTTGCATATTTTGCACATGATTGCCTGGTTAACCTAAATCCCTATGAGATGAGAAAATCAACATTAATAATAGTCCTGATATCAATTGGAATTGCCTTTTTTTCCTGCAATAAGAAGGATGATAAAAGTGATATGTTTAATTTTCTGACAGACAATGTCTGGTTAAGTGATAGCTTACTTGTCAACGGAGAAGATGCAGGCGGTTCCGGGCAACTTCTTGAGAAATTCGTCGGCGAAGCAAAATTCAACAAGGATGGATCCGGAACATTTGGCTTATATAGTGGCTCATGGTATTTTACCAGTAAGGAAACAGTTATAACAATTACAACAGATGAACTGCCTATTCCGTTGACCTGTAATATTATTGAATTGACAGCTGCTTCTTTTAAAATAACAACAGCTATTGTAGATCCGCTTCTCGGTCAATTATCAATAAGGATTACATTTAAGGCAAAATAGTATAAGATGTGTAGAAGGCTTTTTTCTTTTCTGCTCTTTTTTGCCATCCTATGTAGTATTTCGAATGCTCAACCTGTTGTTATGGGGAGGGTATTTGATGCTGATAAGGGAATATCACTGCCCGGTGTTCATATAAAATACGCTTCTAACAGGGGCGTCCTCAGCGACAATAAGGGGGAATTCAGATTCATGCCCGATAAGGGGTCTGCAAAAATTGTATTCACTTTTGTAGGTTACGGCACACTGGTTAAAGAACTGGATGTACATGATAATGATACTGTTTACCTTGCAATAGGATTAAAAGAAGATGTTACAAATATTAACGAGGTGGTTATCAGTGCAGGTCGTAAAAAGCAGAATATATCTGATCTCTCTGTCTCAATGGAAGTGTTAAAACCCTATCAGTTAGCGAGATATCATATTATTAATGCCAATGAATTGTTGCACAAAACAACAGGCATAGAGAT
Source organism: uncultured Rikenellaceae bacterium (assembly GCA_964634565.1). GTDB lineage: Bacteria > Bacteroidota > Bacteroidia > Bacteroidales > VadinHA17 > JAUVKT01. The sequence continues at coordinate 12,091 of CAZWLP010000047.1, forward strand.
AATGGATGGCCAGATCTCCATAAGGGGAGGGAGCGGATACAGTTACGGTGCAGGCAGCAGGGTAATGACTCTTATAAACGGGCTGCCGGCTCTTTCAACAGATGCAGGTAATGTAAAGTGGGGGACACTTCCAATTGAAAATATATCAAGGATAGAAGTAATCAAAGGTGCCTCTTCAGTTCTTTACGGATCGTCAGCCCTGAATGGTGTTATTAATTTTATTACCAGGGATGCCTCCATCGAACCACTTACAAAACTGAGTGTTTCTTCAGGAATATATGACAGTCCGTCCAGGAAAGAATGGAAGTGGTGGGACAGCCC
>CAZWLP010000047.1:12511-20908 GCA_964634565.1 uncultured Rikenellaceae bacterium
ATTAAGGCCCGCATGCTTTCGAATCTGAACCGCCTGCCCGATAATGCCAATAATAACAGCGATTCGTATTCAGCCTATCTTGAATACCAGTATAGCTATAATCTTAGCAATAAAATTTCTCTTGTTAGCGGATTACTTGAACAATACAGTATTATCAATTCCAATTTTTATGGCGACCATAAGGGATTAAATCTGGCTGGCTACGCCCAGTTTGATTTTGCTTTTTCTAAAAAGATAAGCGCAGTATCAGGATTCAGGATCGAGGAGTATATTCTCGACGGTACTGCTGAGGACCCTGTGCCTATCTTCAGAGCTGGTCTGAATATTAAGGCAGGCTTAAAATCATTTCTCAGAACTTCAATTGGTCAGGGTTACAGGTATCCTTCAATTGCCGAGAAACATGCATACACCACTGTGGGTGCCATTAAAATATTTCCTAATGAGAATATTAGTCCGGAAGAGGGGTGGAGTGCAGAGCTTGGATATAAAAGATCAATTAAGGGAGCTATGGTGAGTGGTGAATTCGATATTGCTCTGTTTTATTCTCAAAATAGAAATATGATCGAGTATGTGTTCTCAAATTATATCGATCCTGTTTCCGGAGAATATGATCTGGGATTTAAACCGGAAAATATTCAAAATTCAAGGGTCTATGGCTATGAAACAGAACTAAGTCTTTACAGAAATTTCAGAGGTTTAAATACAAGCCTGAATATAGGCTATACCTATATGTATCCGGTTGAGTATAGCTATTATACAAAAAAAAGCACAGACAACTACCTGAAGTACAGGCGAAAACACTCGGCGAATATGTCATTTAATACTATTTACAGGAAGCTTAGTGCAGGCTTTTCTTGTTACTATAAATCTGCTTTGCTCGAAATAGATGATATATTTCTTTCACCTGATCCTGTTACAGGTGAATCGATTCTACCGGGATTTATTGATTACTGGAATAATAATAATAAGGCCTATGCCCTGATCGACTTAAATGCAGGCTACCAGATTAAGACTGATTTTTCATTGTCATTCACAATAAAGAATCTTACAAATACTGAATATATGGGTCGACCAGGAGACATACAGCCTCCGAGATATTATTCAGTGTTGTTAAGCAGGATTTTCTGATAACTCTATTCCTGTGGTGGCAAGCCATTCTTCAGATCAGATTCATCAATTTTAGCGCAGAGAATACTCATTTCATTATTATCCATTCTCATCCATACAGGATATATCAATCCCCCATAGGCATCAATATCAATATAATCTCCAAAAAATACCTGATCGGAAGGGGTAAAGGGCAGAGAACTTATTTTGAAATTAGTGAAGCTCTCACCGCCATTGTCAGATCGCGCCAGAAAGACATCTGTTTCGAGTACTGTGCTATTACTGCGATCATAATAAACAATATATATTATTCCTGTAAGCGGATCAACTACAATATTCGGAAAAAACTGATGTGCTGTTCCAGTATCGGTGTTTACCCTTATTCTATCACTCCAGCTTGTCCCTCCATCATCTGATTTAAGAAGAAAGATATCGGTATTGTCTGTGCCATTTCTCTGATCCGACCATAGAACATATATATTTCCACTATAATCAGAGTCACTGTTATCACAAACAGTAAATGGCATTCCATTGCAGCGTGAAATACCGGGAACATCAAAGTCCCAACCCCCTGGCAGATCACTGATTATCTGATCTGAACCAAAGCTTATCCCACCGTTAGCAGATTTATCGAAGTATATTCCTTCAGGCCCGGCCCATGCAATATATATTTCACCATTATTACCTACTGCAGGAACAGCGCCTTCCATAGTATTATCGCTATCCAGGCAGTCTCCTTCTGTATCGCTTACGACAATAGGAGAGGACCATGTATCTGACCTGTCCTCAGACCTTGAGAATCTGATCCTTGATTTATCGTCCGGATTATCGCTATTATATGCATCAAATTCAGTCCAGCTAAGGTAGAGATTGCCACTGTAGGCAGATTCACTTCTGTCAAAAGTTATCCATTCCTTATCCTGAACCTTTACTCCATTTAAGCCAACGCCAACTCCGTCATCCCAGCTCTGTCCTCCTGAAGATGAACGCTGTATAACAATCTGATCTACCCAGGGGGCTCCCTCTGGATCTGAAAGGTGGCAATAATATAAGACACCGGTATTGTCGAACATCAATACAGGATCACCATATACACCATAACTGTCTGAAGACAGTTCTCCCTGAGTCCAGGTAGTTGCCTCTGTAAATGACCAATAAAAGAAATTCCGGTTAGATCCTGCTACAATATTAGCCTGATTTACAGGATTTATTGATATAGATACCTCATTAGGATGAGTATTGTCAAAGTTGCTTACCCTGTAATTAGGAATCTTATATTTTTCCTTTACTGCTTTCTTTTCGCAGGCTAAAAAAGGTAGAATAACAATATGCAGTGCTATTACTATTTTCTTCATTTCTTAATATAATATGAACTTAGTAATGAGTAGGCACCTATTATAAAATGTTATTTCTTATTTTTCATATTAAGCCAGTATCGTTTTCTGGCCTGTTCCGGATCGCTGCCAAGAGGAATATATATTCTGGTTCTGAAATCAATCAATACTTCCTGAAGTTTCGATAAATCTGGTGATGGAAAAACTGATTTTTGTTTTTTATCTAACATCTATTTCCTTTCTTTTTGTTTTCACTTATAAAATAGTAAGAATATATAATATTCCAACCCTTACTAAGAACTTTATAAGATAACACATTTTTTTGGATTTAGTTCCGTAAATAGCTGATTTTATTTTATTTAAATTCAATTAGCTGAAAAATTGACAGTTGAGAATCCTTTCTATTTTCCGATACAGAAGTTTTTAAAGATATTACCCAGAATATCATCGGTGGATATTTCTCCTGTAATCTCGCCAAGATAGTGAATAGCCTGTCTTAGATCCATTGCAAGAAGGTCTTCAGTCATTTGCCTGTCAATGCCATCTATTAAACGTGACAGACTCTCACTGCATTGCATTAGGGCATTATAATGCCTCAGATTGGTAACAACCAGGGCAGAGTTACCGGCACCCGAGTTAGCTATATATTTTGTAAGATATGAAGTCAGGACATCAAGCCCGCTTCCTTCGAGAGCAGAGATCATAACACAATTTGTATCTTTACATGTAAGGCTGTTCTTAAGATCATCTATAAGTTCAGCATTTAAAAGATCAGTCTTGTTTACAAGTAGTATTAATTCCTTATTACTATCACTTACCTGGTCGCTGACAGCCCTGTATGCCTTATTAATCACTTCTGCTGTATCTGAGGCATCTGCCATAAGTAACACAATTTCTGACTGCTGTATCTTCTGGTAGGTCTTTCTTATTCCCAGGCTCTCAATAATATCAGCAGTCTCTCGCAGGCCGGCTGTATCAATAAACCTGAATAATACTCCGTCGATTATTATTGTGTCTTCAATTACATCCCTTGTTGTACCTGGAATTTCGGATACAATAGCCCGGTCATCTTTTAAAAGTGCATTTAGCAATGTTGATTTTCCGGAGTTAGGCTTTCCCACAATAGCTACAGGAACACCATTTTTAATAACATTACCATATCTGAAAGAGTCAGCAAGAGAATCTGTATAGCTCTTAATTTCCTGAACCATGATTTTCAATTCTTTCAGATCAGCAAATTCCACATCTTCCTCCCCAAAATCAAGTTCCAATTCAATCAATGATGCAAAATGGAGCATCTTCTCCCTGAGTTTATTTATCTCATCCGAATATGTGCCACGCATCTGATTTATAGCCAGTCGGTGAGATGCTTCGGTTTCGGAGGCGATAAGATCTGCTACCGCTTCTGCCTGTGACAGGTCCATTTTACCATTTAGATATGCTCTTTGAGTAAATTCACCGGGTCGGGCAGGGGACGCTCCTCTGCTAACAAGCATCTGTAAAATTTTTTGCAGGATATATGGGGAAGCATGAAAGCTTATTTCAACGGAGTCTTCGCCAGTATATGAATTTGGGGCCTTGAAAAATGAGACAAGTACATCGTCTATAAGTTCTTTATTTTCAACTATATCGCCATAAACTATTCTGAATCCCTCAGCCTCTGCCTTAACTCTGGCATCCTTTACCCTTGGTCTGAATATTTTATTAAGCAGTGTAAATGAATCTTTTCCACTAATTCTTATCACTGATATGGCGGCTCCTGTACCAGTGGCAGGCGCAACTATTGTAGTATCAAAACTTATTATTCCTTTTGCCATCTGTCAATTCTCATTAGTATAGTACCACTTATTACACCAGCTAAATTTAAGAATAATTGAAGTAACAATCATTGAAACAGACAGGCTATAAGCATTATTTACAAGATAATTCCGATCATTGAATTTAAATACGATATCAATTCCGGCAGGTTTTATAATATTTATTAATGTTAAATAGCAGGCAAATATCATAAACCCTAATCTTATTATTAGTTAATTTTAGAAAGATTTTTCTTATTTCCAGTATTTAATTCTATTTATAATGAGTTCCGGTAACAGAAGCCTCGATTCAATCTTTAAGCCTGCACGAATTGCTATTGTTGGCATATCGATTAATCCTAACAGTGTAAGCGCCAAGGTACTGTCAAATATTGTTGGCAGTCGCTTTAAAGGGGTAGTATACCCTATTAATCAAAGCAGTGAAGCGATTATGGGCGTTTCGTGTTACCCTGACCTTAAATCATTACCTGCCATTCCTGATCTGGCTGTTATCTGTTCACCTGCGGGCGAAGTGCCCTCGCAAATCAGTGAGTGTGGCAGGCTCGGAATAAATGGCATAATAATAATGACTGCAGGAATGCGTGAGGCAGGTGAAGAAGGAGAGAAGATAGAGCAGGAGATACGGGAAATAATTCAGCAGTATCCCGGAATGCGGGTTATCGGCCCTAACTGTCTTGGTATAATAATTCCATCCCTGAACCTTAATATAAGCTTTGCTCCATCAATGCCCGAGAAAGGCAATATCGCATTTATTTCGCAGTCGGGAGCTTTGTGTACATCGGTTCTGGATTGGGCAAAACAAAAAAAGATTGGTTTTTCAACTTTTGTATCACTTGGTAATTCAATAGATGTTGACTTTGGTCATTTGATTGACTACCTGGGAGAAGATGAAAATACCAGATTTATTATACTGTATATTGAATCAATTACACTTGCCAGAAAATTTATGTCTGCAGCCAGGGCTTTTGCAAGAACCAAGCCTCTTATTGTTTATAAGGCAGGCCGTTTCCCTGAATCGGCTGCTGCTGCTGCTTCACATACAGGGGCTCTGGCTGCTGAGGATTCTATATATGATGCTGCATTTCAGAGAACCGGAACGGCACGTGTATATGATATAGGTGAGATTTTTGACTGTGCAGAGTTACTTGGCAGGAATAAATTACCACATGGAGACAGACTTGCAATAGTTACAAATGCCGGAGGTCCCGGAGTAATGGCTACTGATGCACTTATTGACTCAGGAGGAAAGCTGGCTGAATTGTGTTCTGACTCAATGGATGAACTGAATATAGCTCTTCCACCAATGTGGTCACATTCAAATCCGGTAGACGTAATTGGTGACGACAGGTATAAAAGACTGGTTAAAGCAACTGAAATTGTGATTAAGGATAAGAATGTTGATGCTGTACTGGTTATACTGACGCCCCAGGCTATGACCAATGTTAAGGCTGCAGCAAAAGCTATTGCAGAACTTCAGAGCAAGACCTCAAAACCAATACTGGGTTCCTGGCTGGGCGGTGAACAAATGGGAGAGGGAGTCAGAATACTTAATGAGAATAAAATTGCAAACTATAATACTCCCGAACAGGCAGTCAGGGCATTTATGACACTTGTTGAGTACTCCAGAAACCTGGAAACCCTTTACGAGACACCCAGAAATATTCCACTTGAATTCACTATTGACAGGGATAGTATCAGAAAGGAATTTAAGTCTGTTATTAATCAGAAAGGTGCAATACTGGACGAGCAAAGCTCCAAGCTCTTATTGAAAGCCTATGGCATTCCCGTTACTGCTCCTCAACTGGCAACGACAGTGGAAGAGGCAATAGAGATCTCAAATAAAATATCTTACCCGGTTGTATTTAAAATATGCTCTCCGGATATCAGCCATAAGAGTGATTCAGGTGGCGTAATACTCAATATCAAAAATAACACTGAGGCAATTGCGGCTTTTGAAAATATCAGGGTAAATGTTAGTGAGAAAACTCCTGAGGCAAGGATAGATGGAGTCAGCATACAGCCAATGATAAAATTAAAAGATTCTATCGAGCTGATAATTGGGATAAAATATGACAGGACTTTTGGTACGCTTATACTTGTAGGGGCAGGAGGTGTTACTGCAGAATTATTTAAGGATAGGAGTCTGGGATTTCCACCTCTGAATGAAAGATTGGTAAGGAGAATGCTCGAACAACTCAGAATATGGCCCTTGCTTCAGGGATACAGAGGCAGTCAGCCTGTTAATATTGAAAGACTTATAGAAGTAATAATAAGACTTTCTTATCTCGCTGCCGATTATCCTGAACTTAAGGAACTGGATATTAATCCATTGATGGTATCCGGTAATGACATAATAGCTCTTGATGCCCGCATGGTGATTGATAATACAGACTGCAAAGACAGGGAAAAATATCATCACCTCTCAATTAAACCCTATCCTGAAGAATATGTCTCTGAACCGGTGGAAATAAACGGGTATAATATTGTCTTCAGACCTATCCGCCCGGAAGATGAGCCACTCTGGTTCGATCTTCTTGCCAGCTGCTCTAAAGAATCTATTTATTCCAGATTTAATTCATTTTTCTCATGGTCGATTCATGAGGTAGCGACAAGATATTGTTATATAGATTATGACAGAGAGATTGCCATAGTTGCTGAGATTGAAGAAGAAGGACAAAAGAAGCTGATAGGAGTGGGCAGGCTTATAGCAGATATTGAATTTGAAACAGTCGAATATGCTATTCTTGTAGCGGATAAATGGCAAAACATGGAGCTTGGCAGCAAGCTTACAGACTACTGTCTGGATATATCAGAAAAATGGGGACTGAATAAGATTGAAGCTCAGACTAACACCGATAATGTAAGGATTATTAAGATGTTCAGAAAACGTGGCTTTGACATTACTCATTCGGAAAGTGGCTCAACAGTCTTTCTTAATAAGTATTTAAATTCCTGAATAATGGGAATTTTATTGTGCAGAAGATATTTTATGCAAATGCATATAAAGATTATCGTTCCGGGCAGGCCGGAACAAATCCTGATTAGAGAATTCAGATTCTACAATCCTCTTTGCTTCTTACTCTTTACCCGTCAATAAAACATATGTTGTAAAGATAATAAATAGTGCCATATTTTTATGTATTTTTGTCCTTGAAACAGGCAATCAATGTAAGTTATAAAGACCTGAAATATTATTTCTAAAACATTAAAGTTCAAACTGATATGAGCGTTCTTCTAAATAAAGACTCAAAGGTAATTGTACAGGGATTCACCGGTAGTGAAGGTACTTTTCATGCAACGCAAATGATTGAATATGGCACTCAGGTTGTAGGTGGTGTAACCCCCGGTAAGGGAGGCTCAACTCATCTTGGATTACCAGTATTTAATACTGTAAGCGAAGCAGTTAAAGAAAGTGGAGCAGATGTTTCAGTTATTTTTGTACCACCTGCATTTTCGGCTGATGCAATAATGGAGGCCGCAGACGCAGGTATATCTCTGATTGTTACAATTACCGAAGGTATACCGGTAAGTGATATGGTAAAGGTAAAAGAATACCTTTCATGCAAAAAATCAAGGCTTATAGGGCCTAATTGTCCTGGTATTATCACACCAGGTGAAGCCAAGGTTGGCATTATGCCAGGGTTTATTCATAAAAAGGGTGGAGTTGGTATTATCAGCAGGTCAGGTACCTTAACATATGAGGCAGTTGACCAGGTTAGCAGACTCGGACTGGGACAATCTACATGTATTGGTATCGGAGGTGACCCCATAGTTGGAACCAGTACCCTTGATGCTGTTAAGTTGATGATGGAAGATAAGGATACAGAGGCGATAATTGTTATTGGTGAGATTGGTGGTAATATGGAAACTGATGCAGCCATGTGGATTAAGGATAATAAAACTAAACCAGTTATTGGTTTTATAGCTGGTCAGACTGCACCAAAAGGGAGGAGAATGGGGCATGCTGGAGCTATAATCGGAGGTAAGGCAGATACTGCTGCTGCAAAGATGGAGATAATGCGCGAATGCGGAATTGTTGTTGTTGAATCGCCTGCTGATATTGGTAAAGCTGTAGCTGATGCATTGAAGAAGTAACCAATAACCAATAACGTTGCGAAGCAACAAATAACCAATAACGT
>CAZWLP010000048.1:0-11329 GCA_964634565.1 uncultured Rikenellaceae bacterium
TCAAATTAAGATAGATGGGACAAAAAGTTAATCCGATAGGTAACAGGTTAGGCATTATCAAGGGATGGGATTCTAACTGGTATGGTGGAAAAGATTTTTCTCTTAAGCTGGTTGAAGACACAAAAATCAGAGAATACCTTAATGCAAGGCTTGCCAAAGCAAGTATCTCAAAGATTATTATCGAGAGAACACTTAAGCTTATTACAGTTACCGTTAAGACAGCGCGACCGGGAATTATAATTGGTAAAGGAGGCCAGGAGGTCGACAAGCTTAAAGAGGAGCTTAAAAAGATAACTAAAAAAGAAGTTCAGATAAATATTTTCGAAGTAAAACGACCTGAACTTGATGCAACGATTGTTGCTAATAATATAGCTCGCCAGGTTGAAGGTAAGATTTCTTACCGAAGAGCAATAAAAATGACTATTGCCTCAACAATGAGAATGGGAGCCGAAGGAATTAAGGTCCTGATCTCAGGACGACTCGGAGGTGCCGAAATGGCGAGAAGTGAAACTTATAAAGAGGGTAGAATTCCGCTTCATACTTTCCGTGCTGATATAGATTACGCACTGGCTGAAGCTCTTACAAAGGTAGGACTTATTGGTATTAAAGTGTGGATCTGCAATGGCGAGGTTTACGGAAAGAGAGATCTTGCTCCCGATCTGACTGTTAAGACTCAGAAAGGTGGTGCCGGAAGACAGATGAGAAAGAAAAGGAATAACCCAAATTAGTAATTCAGTAATATATTGAACGATGTTACAACCGAAAAAGACTAAATACAGAAGACGTCAGAAAGGCAGGATGAAAGGTAATGCACAAAGAGGCAATCAGATTGCTTTTGGAACCTTTGCAATTAAGGCCCTTGACTCAACCTGGATTACCGGTAGGCAAATAGAAGCCGCACGTCAGGCAATTGTTCGTCATATGAAGCGTGAAGGACAAATCTGGATAAGGATATTCCCCGATAAACCGATTACAAAGAAACCTGCTGAAGTACGTATGGGAAAAGGGAAAGGAGCACCTGAAGGCTTTGTTGCACCTGTAACACCCGGTCGTATTTTGGTAGAGATAGAAGGAGTTCCATTTGAGGTAGCAAAAGAAGCTCTTCGTCTGGGATCACAGAAACTGCCTATTAAAACCAAGTTTTTGGTGAGGCATGATTATGTTCAAGACTAATAGTGTAGAGAAATGAAATCTTCAGAAATAAAGGAACTATCAAACCAGGAACTCCTGGAAAGAATCGACAATGAGAAGACTTCTCTTGTCCGTATGAAGCTCAATCATGCAATATCTCCTCTGGATAATCCGAATGTTATCAAGACTTCGAGAAAAGTAATTGCACGTTTGATGACCGAATTACGAAAGAGGGAGTCTATTGAAAAACAAAATAGCTAGTGTCAACGATGGAAAGAAATCTTAGAAAAGAACGTATCGGTGTTGTCTCAAGTAATAAAATGGACAAGTCGATAACTGTTGTCGTAAAAAGGAAGGTTAAGCATCCTGTATATGGCAAATTTGTGAACAAGACAAAAAAGTTCCTTGCTCACGATGAAGAAAATACATGTAACATTGGTGATACAGTGCGCATTATGGAAACCAGACCTCTGAGTAAGAGTAAGTCCTGGAGATTAGTAGAAATTATCGAAAGAGTTAAGTAATCATGGTACAGCAGGAAAGTAGATTGGCAGTAGCTGACAATACAGGGGCAAAAGAAGTTCTTGTAATCAGAGTGCTTGGAGGTAGTAAAAAAAGATACGCCTCTGTTGGTGATAAGGTTGTTTGTACAGTTAAAAGTGCACTTCCTTCAGGCGAAGCTAAAAAAGGTATGGTAACCAGGGCTGTAGTAGTACGGACCAAAAAAGAGATCCGTAGGGCAGATGGTTCATATATTCGCTTCGATGATAACGCTGTAGTACTCCTTAACCAGGCCGACGAGGTACGTGGAACACGTATATTCGGACCGGTGGCCAGGGAGCTGCGCGAAAATTATATGAAAATTGTATCACTGGCACCTGAAGTGTTATAACAGTTAGAAAACAAGACAGATGAAGAAAAAATTACATATTAAAAGAGGCGACACCGTTATTGTAATAACTGGCGAATCTAAGGGTCAGCAGGGACGTGTTCTTGAGGTAATTAGGGATAAAGACAGGGCAATAGTTGAAGGTGTTAATATGGTATCAAAACATACTAAACCTAATGCTCAAAGCCCCCAGGGTGGAATTATTAAAAAGGAAGCCGCAGTTCATATCTCAAACCTGCAACTGGTAGATCCGGCATCAGGAGGTCCTACCCGTATAGGCAGGAAGCTGAACAGCAAGAATAAATTAGTTCGTTATTCAAAAAAATCAGGAGAGGAGATAAAGTAATGTATACACCTGCTTTAGAAACAAAGTATAAAAGCGAGATTGTCCCTGCACTTATGAAGGAGTTTAATTATAGCTCAGTGATGCAGGTTCCCCGGTTGAAGAAGATAGTACTTAACCAGGGCTTAGGACAGGCTATTGCAGATAAGAAAATTATGGAAGTTGGTGAGAAGGAACTTACAGATATCGCCGGACAAAAAGCGATACAGACCATTTCAACCAAGGATATTTCAAACTTCAAACTCAGAAAAGGAATGCCTATAGGTGTTACAACTACACTGAGAAGGGAGAAAATGTATGAATTCCTTGAGAGACTTATATCTGTGGCACTTCCACGTATCAGAGACTTCAAAGGAATAAATAATAAGCTTGACGGACGTGGAAACTATACTCTGGGTATTACAGAACAGATTATTTTCCCGGAGATCGATATCGACAAGATTATGAAGATAATGGGTTTGCAGATTACCTTTGTTACTTCTGCAGATACCGATGAGGAAGCTTTTGCATTGCTTAAGCACTTTGGTTTACCTTTTAAAAACACTAAAAATTAAATAGTATGGCTAAAGAATCCATGAAAGCCCGTGAAGTTAAGCGCGCCAGACTTATAAAAAAGTATGAAGCGAAAAGAGCACAGCTTAAGGCTGAGGGCGATTATGTTGGGCTAAGCCGCCTTCCAAGAAACTCAAATCCTATCAGGTTGCATAACAGATGCAAACTAACTGGCAGGCCAAGAGGTTACATGAGGCAGTTCGGTGTGAGCCGTATCACCTTCAGGGAGATGGCTTCACAGGGTCTTATACCAGGTGTTAAAAAGGCAAGCTGGTAATTGTTAAATAAATAATTAAGAAAAAGGAAAAATGACTGATCCAATTGCAGATTTTCTAACCAGAATAAGGAATGCTATCATTGCGGGTCATAAGATAGTTGAAATTCCTGCATCAAATCTGAAGAAGGACATCACGAAGATATTATATGATAAGGGTTATATCCTTAGCTATAAGTTCATTGATGACGAGGTGCAGGGAACTATCAAGATAGCCCTTAAGTATCATCCCAAGAGTAAGGTATCCGCTATTAAATCAATAGAAAGAGCAAGTCGGCCGGGACTGCGAAAGTATACCGGAGCAGATAAGCTTCCAAGGGTGCTCAACGGACTGGGAGTAGCTATTATATCCACATCGCAGGGTGTGATGACCGAAAAGGAAGCCAGAAAGCTTCAAATCGGAGGTGAAGTATTATGTTATGTCTACTAATAAGGAGGAGGAATACTAAATGTCAAGAATAGGAAATTTACCTATAAGCCTGCCAGCCGGAGTATCAGTAGATATCTCAGATACTAATCTGGTAAGTGTAAAAGGTCCCCTTGGTGAACTGAGTGTGCAGATTAATCCTGACATCAAGGTGGAAAAGAAAGAAAATACACTCGAGCTTTCAAGACCCAGTGAATCAAAAAATCATAAATCACTTCACGGTCTTTACAGGGCTCTTATAAATAATGCTGTAGTTGGAGTATCCGAAGGTTATAAAAAGGAACTCGAACTTGTTGGTGTTGGTTATAGAGCAGAAGCAAACGGACAACAACTTGAACTGAGTCTCGGATATTCTCACGATTTTATTATTGAGCTGCCTGCTGAGATAAAGGTTGAAGCCAGGACAGAAAGACGTCAGAATCCTATCGTTACCCTGACAAGTATCGATAAGCAATTAATAGGCCATGTGGCTGCGAAGATCAGATCACTTCGACCGCCTGAGCCATATAAAGGTAAGGGTGTTAAGTTTGTTGGTGAGCAGCTCAGGAGAAAAGCAGGTAAATCAGCAAGTGTTTAATATTAAAATTTGAAAGATGGCCTTATCAAAAACAGATAGAAGAACAAGGATCAGAAGAAGGATCCGTAAGAAATTAGAAGGTACTGCCGAACGTCCAAGACTTGCTGTATTCCGTAGCAATACTCAGATTTATGTGCAGGTTATCGACGATAGCGCAGGCTTAACCCTTGTGGCTGCTTCATCAAGAGAGAAGAGTGTTGCAGTGAAAGAGAAAATCAAGAAGACCGAACAGGCGGCAAAGGTTGGAAAACTTATTGCAGAGAAATGTAAGGAGAAAGGTATTGATAATGTGGTTTTTGACAGGGGTGGATATAAGTACCATGGAAGAGTTAAATCATTGGCAGATGCTGCCCGCGAAGGCGGTTTAAAATTCTAATGCATTATGAGTAAAGATATTAGAAATGTAAAAACTATCGACCTTGATCTTAAGGACAGGCTCGTTAGTATACAGAGAGTTACTAAGGTAACTAAGGGAGGGCGTACATTTAGTTTTTCGGCCATTGTGGTTGTTGGAAACGAAGATGGCATTGTTGGTCACGGACTTGGTAAAGCAAATGAAGTAACCACGGCTATTGCCAAGGGTGTTGAAGATGCTAAGAAAAACTTAATTAAGGTACCTGTAATTAATGGCACAATTCCACATGAGCAACTTGCCAAATATGGTGGTGCCGAGGTGTTTATTAAGCCAGCATCAGAAGGAACAGGAGTTAAGGCAGGTGGTGCTATGCGTGCTGTACTTGAGAGTGTTGGAATTAAGAATGTGCTTGCCAAGAGTAAGGGTTCTTCCAATCCTCATAACCTGGTAAAAGCTACATTTGAAGCACTTCTTGAGCTTCGCGATGCAGTTACTGTTGCAGATCAGAGAGGCGTGAGTCTTGATAAAGTGTTTAACGGCTAGAAAAAAATATTGTTATGGCGAAGATACGTGTTACACAGGTAAGAAGTAAGATAGGCAGGCCGGAGCGTCAGAAGAAAACACTTGCAGCTCTCGGACTACGTAAAATGAACCAGAGTGTTGAGCATGAACTTACTCCTCAGATTAAAGGAATGGTAAATGCAGTAAGTCACCTCGTAAAGGTTGAAGAAATTTAGATATTAAAATATTATTGATAATCAAGATATGGACTTAAGTAACTTAAAACCTGCTGAAGGATCCGTTAAAAAGGATAAGAGAATCGGACGTGGCCAGGGCTCGGGCAGAGGTGGTACATCAACCAGGGGCCATAAAGGTCAGAAATCCAGATCAGGTTACTCCAAGAAGGTTGGATTCGAAGGAGGACAGATGCCATTGCAAAGACGAGTTCCCAAGTATGGGTTTAAAAATGTTAATCGTAAGGAATATAAAGGGATTAACGTAAGTACACTGCAGGAACTTGCCGAAAAAAACAAGCTGAAAAAAATAGATATCGATACCCTGATCAGCGCCGGACTGATATCAAAGAATACACTGGTTAAAATTCTGGGTATGGGTACCCTTGAAACAAAATTAGAGGTTCATGCACATGCTTTCTCTGAATCAGCTATTAAAGCTATTGAGGCGAAAGAAGGAACTGCAGTAAAAATATAAGGGAATGAGACTATTCGATACTATAAAGAACATTTTCAAAATAGAAGACCTTAGAGCGCGTATTTTATATACACTGGGAATTATTTTACTTTATCGATTTGGTAAGTATGTAACCCTGCCGGGGGTCGATCCTTCACAGCTGGGAAATCTGAGCGATCAGACCTCTCAGGGTATTATGGGATTATTGGATATGTTCTCAGGTGGTGCGTTCTCACAGGCTTCTGTATTTGCCCTGGGGATTATGCCATATATCTCTGCATCAATTGTTATTCAGCTTCTGGGTATTGTATTTCCGTACTTTCAGAAATTACAGAGAGAAGGAGAGAGTGGTCGTAGAAAAATGAATCAGTATACCAGATACCTTACTGTAGCAATTCTCTTGCTCCAGGGACCAAGTTACCTGGTAAACCTGTCGCGTACTCTTCCAGCATCTGCATTTGTTCTGTCGGGTCCTTTCTTTAAAATAAGCTCTGTAATTATTCTAACCGCCGGAACGATGTTTGTTATGTGGTTGGGAGAAAAGATAACTGATAAAGGTATAGGTAACGGTATTTCGCTTATTATTATGATTGGTATTATCGCGAGATTACCTCAGGCATTTGTCTTTGAACTTGGAACAAGAATCAATGGTTCCGGAGGATTGGTTTCTTTGATTATCGAACTGGTAGTACTATTTGCTATTATGATGGCAACTATTATGCTTGTTCAGGGAACAAGGAGAATCCCTGTACAGTATGCCAGACGCATTGTTGGTAATAAACAGTATGGAGGCGTAAGACAGTATATTCCTCTTAAAGTAAACTCTGCAGGTGTTATGCCTATTATTTTTGCGCAGGCGATTATGATGCTTCCCATTATCCTTGCAGGTTATGCTTCGGCCGATAATGCAGGATGGTTTGTTACTGCGTTTTCAAATATGTATGGATTCTGGTATAGCTTTGTAACAGCTTTATTGATTATAGCTTTTACCTACTTCTATACTGCTATTACTGTAAACCCGGTCCAGATGGCCGAGGATATGAAAAAAAATGGTGGCTTTATTCCCGGGGTTAAACCTGGTCGTAAGACAGTAGAATTTCTGGATGCAGTTATGTCAAGAATTACCCTCCCGGGTTCGATATTTTTGGCAATGGTTGCTATCCTTCCTGCTATTGCGGTTAATTTTGGAGTAAGTGGGCCATTTGCACAATTTTACGGTGGAACATCTCTGCTGATACTTGTTGGTGTTGTACTTGATACTCTCCAGCAGATCGAGAGCCACCTGTTGATGCGTCATTATGACGGATTAACAAAATCGGGCCGGATTAAAGGCCGGGCCGGTGCCGTTTCGGCAATGTAAGAAAAGACGTTCTTTGATGTTGCATCTTAAGACAACAGAAGAAGTAGAGCTATTAAGAGCCAGTAACCAGCTAGTATCAAGGACGCTGGCGGAGATGGCAAAAATTATTAGACCTGGGATAACTACCCTCGATCTCGATAAGATTGCTGAAGAGTTTATCAGGGATAATAATGCAGTGCCGGGATTTAAAGGTTATAATAACTTTCCCAACACTCTATGTACTTCTGTTAATGACGAGGTTGTTCATGGAATACCCTCTGATTATGTTCTCCAGAATGGAGATATTGTATCGATCGATTGCGGGGTAATAATTAATGGCTATTATGGCGATAGCGCTTTTACCTTTCCGGTTGGTGAGATAACAGAAGATAAACAACGCCTCCTTGATTATACCAGGGAATCGCTCGAAAACGGTGTTAGCGAAGCCATTGCCGGGAACAGGGTAGGTGATATATCTTTTGCAGTTCAGAAGAAGGCTGAAAGTGGAGGTTATTCAGTTGTTCGTGAACTGGTTGGTCATGGCCTGGGAAAGAAGCTGCACGAAGCCCCTGAAGTACCAAATTATGGTAGAAGAGGGAAGGGTGCCAAGCTTAGAAACGGGCTTGTGATATGTATCGAGCCTATGATCAATATGGGGACAAGACATGTCAGACAGATGCGTGACGGCTGGACAATAAGAACGGCTGACGGAATGCCTTCAGCACATTTTGAATATGCTGTGGCAGTAAGAAAGGGAGAGGCGGATGTATTAACAACATATGAATTTATTGAAGAAGTTTTAAATAAATAATAAGATATGGCAAAACAACCTTCAATTGAACAAGATGGGACCATTATCGAAGCACTATCAAATGCTATGTTCAGGGTAGAACTCGAAAATGGCCATGTTATTACAGCGCATATTTCTGGCAAGATGAGGATGAACTATATCAAAATCCTGCCGGGAGACCGTGTAAAAGTGGAAATGTCTCCCTATGATTTAACAAAAGGAAGAATAACATTCAGGTATAAATAAGAAAACGAAAGCAATGAAAGTAAGAGCATCTGTTAAAAAGCGTAGTGCCGATTGTAAAATCGTCAGAAGAAAAGGACGCTTGTATGTTATAAATAAGAAAAATCCCAAGTTCAAACAGAGACAGGGATAATTTACTTAACTTTGCACTCAATTTTAATTTAAGGTATATGGCTCGAATAGTTGGTGTAGACTTACCAAAAAACAAGAGGGGTGAAATAGCCCTTACATACATTTATGGAGTGGGTCGGAGCAGCGCCCAGAAAGTGCTGACCGAAGCTAATGTCGATTGGGACAAAAAAGTTAGCGAATGGAACGACGACGAGATTAATAAGATCCGTCAGGTACTTAACGATAACTATAAGCTGGAAGGTGAACTTCGTTCTGAGACTCAGATGAATATCAAACGTCTTATGGATATAGGATCGTACCGTGGTATTCGCCATCGGATCGGCTTACCCGTTAGAGGGCAGAGTACTAAGAACAATGCCCGTACCAGAAAAGGTAGAAAGAAAACTGTTGCTAACAAGAAAAAAGCTACTAAATAAATAGATCATGGCAAAGAAATCAGGATCGTCGAAGAAGAGAGTAGTAAAGGTTGAACCTTTGGGACAGGCTCATATCCATTCATCATTTAATAATATTATTATCTCGCTGACAAATAATGCAGGTCAGGTTATCTCATGGGGATCAGCAGGTAAGATGGGATTTAGAGGTTCAAAGAAGAATACTCCATATGCTGCACAGATGGCAGCAGAGAGTTGTGCTAAGGTTGCTTATGACCTGGGACTGAGAAAAGTTAAGGTGTTTGTAAAAGGACCGGGGTCCGGTCGCGAATCAGCTATCAGATCAATTCATAATAATGGAATTGAAGTTACTGAAATAGTTGATGTTACTCCAATGCCTCATAACGGCTGTCGTCCTCCTAACAGGAGAAGGGTATAATCATAGCATTAATAAATTTAAAAACTGAATTAACAAAAGAATATCAATGGCAAGATATAGAGGACCAAAATCAAAAATAGCCAGGAAATTTGGAGATCCTATTTTTGGAACCGACAAGTATCTGGAGAAGAAGAATTATCCTCCGGGACAGCACGGCAACAGCAGAAGAAGAAAGAAAGTCTCGGAATATGGCACTCAGCTTAAAGAAAAGCAAAAAGCCAAATACACCTATGGGGTTCTGGAGAAACAATTCCGCAACCTTTTTGATAAAGCATCATCCAGTAAGGGTGTTACAGGTGAAGTTTTGCTTCAGCTTCTTGAATCACGTCTCGATAATATTGTTTATCGCCTTGGAATTGCTCCAACAAGAGCAGCGGCCCGCCAGCTTGTAACGCATAAGCATATTACAGTAAACGGTAATGTGGTTAATATACCCAGCTCCTTTGTAAAAGCTGGTGATATTGTTGGTGTACGTGAAAAATCAAAATCGCTGGAGGCAGTTGTTGATTCACTGGCTTCAAAGCGCTACCTTAGTTTTTCATGGCTGGAGTGGGATGATACTCAAATGGTTGGGAAGTTCATGAATGTTCCTGAAAGAAGTGATATCCCCGAGGATATTAAGGAACAACTGATTGTTGAATTGTATTCGAAATAGAAATAATAAGCTTAACAATATGGCCATACTAGCATTCCAGAAACCCGATAAGGTAATAATGGTTGAAGCGGACGATCATTATGGTAAATTTGAATTCCGCCCACTTGAACCTGGATATGGTATTACTGTTGGTAATGCACTGAGAAGAATATTGCTTTCTTCACTCGATGGTTTTGCAATTACTAATGTAAAACTTGAAGGAGTTGATCACGAATTCTCAACTCTGACAGGTGTTACCGAAGATGTAACTGAAATAGTTCTTAACCTTAAACAGGTAAGATTTAAACAGCTTACAGAAGGTATCGATAATGAAAAGATTGTTGTTACAGTATCCGGGCAGGAACAACTTAATGCAGGAGATTTTAATAACTACCTGAGTAGTTTTGAGATACTTAATCCGGATCTTGTGATCTGTAATATGGAATCTGATATTAAGCTTCAGATGGAACTTACTATTGGTAAAGGACGAGGTTATATTCCTGCGGAAGAGAATGAACCCGTTGATCCAGAGTTTGGCCTGATTGCTATCGATTCTATCTATACTCCGATCAGGAATGTAAAATATGCAGTAGAAAATTACAGGGTTGAACAGAAAACCGATTATGAGAAGCTGATTATCGAAATCAGTACTGATGGTTCAATTCATCCAAAAGATGCATTGAAGGAGGCAGCAAAAATTCTTATATATCACTTTATGCTATTCTCAGACGATAAGATTACTATCGATTCAGACGAGAAACTTGCAAATGAAGAGTTTGATGAGGAAGTACTCCATATGAGGCAACTGCTTAAGACCAAGCTTGTTGACCTCGACCTGTCGGTCAGAGCCCTTAATTGCCTTAAAGCAGCAGAAGTTGACTCCCTGGGTGACCTTGTTAAGTTTAATAAGAATGATCTCCTTAAATTCAGAAACTTTGGTAAGAAGTCGCTTACTGAACTCGATGAATTGCTGGAGTCAATGAGCCTGTCGTTCGGAATGGACGTTACCAGGTATAAGTTGGATAAAGAGTAATAAACCGCTTAAGGAAATATAGAAATGCGACATCGTAAAGGTTTTAACCATTTAGGAAGAACAAGTTCACACAGAAAAGCAATGCTAGCAAATATGGCAGCTTCTCTTATTCTGCATAAGAGAATTACTACCACATCTGCCAAAGCAAAGGCTTTGCGTTCATACCTTGAACCACTAATTACCAAATCGAAAGACGATACTACACACTCAAGAAGAGTTGTGTTTAGTTATTTGAAGAATAAATATGCTGTTTCTGAATTATTCAGGGAGATATCTCCTAAGATTATAGACCGACCAGGTGGATATACCAGGATTCTGAAGTTAGGTAACAGACTTGGAGATAATGCCGATATGTGTGTTATTGAATTAGTCGACTATAATGAGAATTTGCTCGAAGATACATCTAAGAAAGCTAAATCTACCCGTCGTCGTAGAGGTGGTAAGAAGAAGGAGGCTGTAGAAAAGACTTCAGAAACTGTAGCTGCTGCTCCGGAAGCAGTAGAGAAAGCAGAAGCTGAAGCAGCTCCGGAAGCCGTAGAAGCCGTAGAAACAGCAGAAGCTGAAGCAGCTCCGGAAGCCGTAGAAACTCCTGAAGTAGTAGAGACT
>CAZWLP010000048.1:11429-20306 GCA_964634565.1 uncultured Rikenellaceae bacterium
AGCAGAAGCTGAAGCAGCTCCGGAAGCCGTAGAAACTCCTGAAGTAGTAGAGACTGTGGAAGAGCCTGAAAATAGAGCTGAAGAAATCAGTACTGAAGAACCAGAGACCGACGGTGATTCAACGGAAGATGCAGAGCAGAAAAAAGATGCTTAGATAGTTACAATAAACGTATAAATGAGAGGGTGTGCCGATAGGATTACACCCTCTTTTTTTGTAAATTGCATCTTGAAATAGCAAAGAGGTAAGAGCTAAAAGTTCCGCCGTCGCTCTTACAAGCTGTGGCGGACGGCGAATGGGGTAAAGGCCTAGTTAATAAGAGCTTATCTCCAGAGAAATAAATTATTAATTTTTAAAAATTAAGCTTATGGGTCAGATAATTAGTGTACACGCGCGTGAGATTTTAGATTCCAGGGGAAATCCGACAATTGAAGTTGAAGTTGCTACTAATAGCGGATTTGTTGGAAGGGCTGCTGTTCCTTCAGGAGCCTCAACAGGTGAGAATGAAGCTCTTGAACTGAGAGATGGTGATAAAAACAGGTACCTTGGTAAAGGTGTACTAAAAGCAGTAGAAAATGTAAATGGCGTGATTGCAGAACATGTTATAGGAATGGATGTATCAGACCAGGTAGCAATAGATAATAGGATGCTCAAACTGGATGGGACTACTACAAAAAAGAATCTGGGAGCAAATGCTATTCTTGGAGTTTCACTGGCTTCTGCAAAAGCGGCAGCTGCATACCACGGATTGCCACTCTATAAGTATATCGGAGGTGTAAATACAGTCAACCTTCCGGTTCCAATGATGAATATAATTAATGGCGGATCCCATTCTGATGCTCCAATTGCCTTTCAGGAATTTATGATTCGCCCTGTTGGTGCCCCATCGTTCAGAGAAGGACTCAGGATGGGTGCAGAAGTATTTCACTCTCTTAAGAAGGTTCTTAAGGAAAGAAAACTCAGTACCGCTGTCGGAGATGAAGGTGGATTTGCTCCTGAATTAAATGGTACAGAAGATGCCCTGGAGTCAATTATGAAGGCAATTAAGATCGCTGGTTATGAGCCGGGTAAGGATGTAACTATTGCACTCGATTGTGCTGCCTCAGAATTTTATGTTGACGGAGTTTATGACTATTCAAAATTTGAAGGCCCGGAAGGTATAAAAAGATCAAGTAAAGAACAGGCCGAATATATAGATGAACTGATTAAAAAATATCCAATTGATTCTGTCGAGGACGGTATGGATGAAGGAGACTGGGATGGCTGGGTAATGCATACAAAATTGTCTG
This sequence comes from uncultured Rikenellaceae bacterium, assembly GCA_964634565.1. Classification (GTDB taxonomy): domain Bacteria; phylum Bacteroidota; class Bacteroidia; order Bacteroidales; family VadinHA17; genus JAUVKT01. Next base: position 12,717 of record CAZWLP010000048.1, read on the forward strand.
GAGATAAGGTTCAACTTGTTGGTGATGACGTATTTGTTACTAATGTGGATTACCTGAAGAAAGGTATAGAGCTTGGATGCGCAAATTCTATCCTTATTAAGGTAAACCAGATAGGAACCCTTACCGAGACACTGAATACAATCGAGATGGCACACAGAGCAGGATATACTACCGTAACATCCCATCGTTCAGGTGAAACAGAAGATTCAACTATTGCCGATATCGCAGTAGCTACCTGCTCCGGGCAGATTAAAACAGGATCTCTTAGCCGCTCAGACAGGATGGCAAAGTATAATCAGCTGCTTAGAATAGAAGAAGAACTGGGTGAGCTGGCTGTTTATGGATATAAAAAATAGACTTAAGGCTTAAGGATTAAGGCCTTGGAAGGCGATCGGAAGATCGCCTTTTTTTGTTTAATCGTTTAGTTATATTATCTCACTAGTTTATCTTAGGTTTATTAGCTTATTAACAATTGTTAATAAACTATGTTAAAATAGGGTTTATAATTACGAATGATATTTTTTGGCAGCATAGCTAATCTAATATATATTTGTTATACCAGATGAGCGATAAAAGGTGCTCAAACCAGATGGAAACCGGAAGGATAACTTAATTGAGATCACTAAGGTTTCGAACGGACCCTCGGGTCTGCATCGGGAGAGAGCCGCGGGTCGAAAGACTTCGCGTCCGGGAAGAGAGTCGCAAGACGAAGGAACGGACAATCGGAAGGCAGCATTGTAACAGGTGCAGCAAAGAAGATAAGGGTTGGAAAGACTTCGGTCAGAACAGCCAGCCATAATAACAGTAGTCTGGCACTGAAAGTAACTTCGGTTACAGGAAGTGAAATGGGAACTATTCGTCTAGAGTAGCTCCCATTTTGTTTTAAGGAAGACTAAAGACTCCACCTTCGCTCTGAGAGCTATGGCGGACGGAGAAAGGGCGAACAACAAAAGGCTCTCAAGTATTTAGTCTAAAGCCCTTTCTGGCGGAAGGTTTCACCCTTTTCAACTTTTTCAACCTTTTCAACCTTCTATTGGTTATATTTGCATATTAATATAATACTATGCCATATAAGGGATTAAATGAGTTCGTTAAAACACTTGATGCGAAAGGACAGCTTCATCGTATTGATACTTACGTCAATCCGGAACTGGAAATCACTGAAATAACCGACAGGGTTTCCAAGGCAGGAGGTAAGGCATTACTTTTTGAGAATAATGGTACAGATTTTCCTGTATTAATAAATATGTTTGGCTCAGTGGAAAGAATGAGCATGGCTATAGGAAGGGATAACCTTGAAGAAGCGGGTAAGGAACTGGAACAGATATACAGAAAAGCAGGAGGCGAAAGTAAGGGTCTATGGTCGAAGATAAAGCTCCTTCCATACCTGTCTAAACTAATAGTGAGTATTCCAAAAAGGCGAAAAGGAAGAGGCACATGTCAGAATATTGTAATTCAAAACCCGGATCTTGATTTATTACCGGTTTTAAAGTGCTGGCCTTATGACGGAGGTCGGTTTATTACATTGCCAATTGTTCATACCAGGCATCCACTTTCGGGAGAGGTAAATGCCGGAATGTACAGGATGCAGATATTTGATAAGCAAACTACAGGAATGCACTGGCACAGGCATAAAACAGGGGCAAATCACTATAATGAGTATAAGAAACTGGGTAAGATTATGCCTGTTGCAGTATGTCTCGGTGGAGATCCGGTATATACATACTCAGCAAGTGCTCCTATGCCGGAAGGGATGGATGAGTATATGCTCGCAGGTTATCTTCGCCGTAAGAGAGTAAATATGGTTAAATGTCTTACTCAGGATTTATGGGTGCCGGAAGATGTTGATTTTGTTATTGAAGGATATGTCGATCCATCGGAAGACCTTATATGGGAAGGTCCCTTTGGTGACCACACTGGCTTTTATTCATTGGCCGACTGGTATCCACGATTTCATGTTACAGCGATTACACACCGTAAAGACGCTGTATACCCTGCTACAATAGTTGGTGTTCCTCCACAGGAAGATGCAGTAATAGGTCTTGCAACTGAAAGATTATTTCTCTACCCTGTAAAATTGGCTCTTCAGCAGGATATTGTTGACTTTCACCTGCCGGCAGCAGGCGTAGCCCATAACCTGGTACTGGTAAAAATTGATAAAAGCTATCCCGGTCAGGGAATAAAGGTAATAAATGCACTGTTCGGAGCTGGTCAGATGATGTTTAGTAAGTTTATAATTGTGCTTGATATAGATTCTGATCTTTTAGACTATAAGGATGTTGCCAGAAGAGTCTTTGAAAATTGCGACTTTCGCACAGATATGCTTATTCAGAAAGGTCCTCTCGACATCCTGGATCATTCATCAGATACTTTTTCTTTTGGAGGAAAAATGGGACTGGATGCAACAACGAAACATATAGAGGAGACAGGTGCCAGAGAAAATGATACCATACAGAATGATCCCCAGTTTAACAGTTCCCTGAAAATAAATAATGGTAAAGCCATTAAGTCAATAAACAGTGATCTGATAAACCAGAATATTCCTGTTGTATTTGTTGGAATAGATAAGGATTTTAAGTGGGAGCCGGAGCTGGAATCACTTCTCGCAGAAGCAAATGGGATAACAGTATTTTTGCTGGATGCAAAAGTTGATCTTAGTGATTTATATATATCTGTCTGGCAGATTCTCTCAAATACAGATCCGGTAAGGGATATTAACAGAAAAGGTAGTAATATAATTATTAATTCAACATCAAAATCCCATGCCTCAGATAACTTCCCCAGGAGCTGGCCAAATGTTGTTGTGTCTGATAGTGAGATAATTGATAAGATTGATAGCTTATGGGATAAACTTGATCTGGGAGATAAGATTACTTCACCATCAATAAAACTCAGCAATCTTCTTTTTAGAGGTGATGCGGAGGTGAGTATTTAATTATTGTCCTTCATCTTGCTATAGAGAAGATAATCCTTTAATTTAGTTGTTGAAAGAAGCCAGAAAATTATAACTATTTGAGTGCCTGATTTTGACCTTATATCTCTAACATTTGAACCGAAAATTCATATTATTGGTAATACTATTTATCATTATATTTTCTATGCTGCCTGCTTTGTATTCCTTATATATTTATTTGTCAGATACCAGACCAGGAGCCTGATGCAGGCCCGTAAATTATTGAAAGAAAAGGAATTAGCGTATAATGAGATAAAGCGACAAAGAGAAGAACTCGAAAATAAAAACAGGGATATTACCGATAGCCTTGTTTATGCCAGCTATATACAGCAGTCACTTCTTCCATCTGAAACCTATTTTAGAAAAGTACTTTATGATGCTTTCGTGTTCTATAAACCAAAGGAGATTGTAAGTGGTGATTTTTACTGGGTGCGAAAAAATCTGAACAGGATTTTCGTTGTTGCAGCTGATTGTACCGGTCATGGTGTTCCTGGAGCTTTTATGTCTATGATAGGTGTAGAACTACTTAATAAGATCATTATAGACCAAAATATAAGTAAGCCTTCAGAAGTTCTTTCTGTTATGAGCAAGGGCATTGAAAGAACTTTTAATCGTGAAGAAGAAAAGGAAAAGATAAGTAAGGATGGGATGGATATGGGTCTTTGTGTTATTGATCTTGAAAAAAAGGCGGTGGACTTTGCCGGAGCATTCTTACCTCTCTATATAATCAGGGAAAATAAACTTATTGAAATTAAAGGAGACAGAATGAGTATAGGAGTGGATTTTGACAAAGATTTCACCAATAATCATTTCTCTCTCCAGGATGGGGATGTAATCTATATGTTTTCAGACGGTTATCCCGATCAGTTTGGTGGTCCTAATAATAAGAAATTTATGTTCAGACGATTCAGACATCTGCTTCTTACTATTCATAATTTTCCTATGGAGGAGCAAAAATCTATTCTGAGAGAATCTATAGAATCGTGGCAACGAAATAATGATCAGGTTGATGATCTTATGGTTCTGGGTTTTCGTCCTATGGAGAATGCTTCTAAGAATTAACAAAGCTTTCAATCATCTTTATTAGTTGAGATGGCTGGAATGGTTTACTAAGATAATCATCCATCCCTGCTGAAAGACATTCTTCTTTATCACCAATCATGGCATTGGCGGTAATTGCAATTATTGGGGTGTGCTGACTGGTGCTTTTTTCTATCTCCCTTATTTTTTTTGCAACAGTAATTCCGTTCATAACAGGCAGCTGGATATCCATCAAAATAATATCATAGTTGGATTTGCCAAAGTTATCAAGAGCTTCCTTGCCCGTTTCAGCTGTGTCGATATTCTTAACTATACTTCTAAGGGTTATAAGTACAATCTTCTGGTTAGTAGGGTTGTCTTCCACCAATAATACATTGGCATCTGAAAGCTTCTTATGCTCCCTTGATTCTATATTAAGCTCTTTAATCCTTTCTGCTGCTTTGCTCTGGCCCTCCTCCTCGGGTGCAATAACAAGGGGTAGTGTAAATGAAAATTCTGAACCTTTATCAGCTACGGCAGAACTTATTTTTCCACCTAAACTCGAAATCAGTTTAATTGCCATGCTATCATCTGGCATATTCTTATTTTCGCTGATGTTAAATCCAGGTATTTTTTCATCAGTAGTAATATTGACCCTTATTACTTCCTTGTTTTTGGTATTACTCTCTTTTTTAAGAACCACATTTACAAATGAGGGATTACCTTTTGCAGATGCGATACTGGTAAAAAGATCAAGAAAAATTTTCTTTATAGTTATAGGATCTCCCATATACCGAATAAAGGGTGAATCAGATTGTTCCAGATTGAACTTAATATTATTATTAGTATTAGCCTCGAATAATTCCACGGTGCTCGATAAGGCAGAAAAAAGATTAAATTTAATATCCTTTCTGGGAGCATATGAGGTTTCCTGCGCGGTCTTCATAGTAAGTTCATTAATTGCTTCAACCATGTTGGTTGTTGACGCTACAAGAGTTTCGAGCATCTCTTTCTGGTTTCCTTCCAGCTTTGATGCCATAAGGTAATCAATAATAAATGAGAAATTATTAAGGGGAGTCCTTATTCGATGAGAGAAGGCAGATAGATACTCTTCCTTTTGCTCAATTACTTTTTGAATCTCCTCGAGTTTTTTATCCTTCTTAAGAGACTCACTGTTATAATCCAGAATAATAACAATAGCACACAAAAGCAGGAGAGTAAGGCATATTATAAGAGGAACAGTAAAATCAAGAATCTCAAAAACTATGCCTCCCAGGGTAAAAACAACTATACCAATAAATAGAAAAGAGCTTAAATTTTTTTTCTTCAGACCGGATATTAATTGTAAAAGGGCGGATTCCTTTCTATCTCCTCTCTCTTGTTTTGATACCATTTCACGGATAAGTATTATTGACTGTAGGTAAAGATATGAAAATTCTCTTTCAACCTTGATCTTAAAAGATTAAATTTGTTTCCACGGTATGATATTTGAGGCCATTAATTATGTTTAAAAATTAGATAATGAGACGTTTATTTTTTTCATTCTTGATTACTACTCAATATCTGCTTTCGGGTATTGCACAACAGGATACAAGCGCCCTGGTAAAGTATACTCAGGATTTTCGTTTTAAGGATGGTTTTTATGTAAATTTTGAACAGGTACAGAAGAATGATCCTATTCCAAAAGCAAAGATAGTTACATCAACAGATTATAATTCAAGAGATTTCTTTAAGAATGTTATTGATAACGACAGAATATACTTTTTTGATGCACTCGGAATAAGACAGGAAATAGAAGTTTCAAGTTTATGGGGATACTCCAGGAACGGAATTCTGTACCGACAATTACAGGGTAATTTTCACCGGATAACATTTGTAGGAAAAATCTGTCACTTTGTGGCAGATATTACAACCTATGACCAGGGATATAGCGGATATCCTCCGTACGGCTACTATAATCCTTATTCCTACTCTCCTTATAGTTCCTATAATTATTATAACCCCTATGGTTATAATAACTCCTATAGAACAACTGCCAGAAATGAGCTAAAGCAATATATAATCGACTTTGAGACAGGAAGAGAGCTTGAATATGAGCCTAAAAATATTGAAGTTATGCTTATGAAAGACTCTGAACTATACGATCAGTACCTTAAATTGTCGAGAAAGGGAAAAAAACAGATGGCGTTTTATTATATAAGAATGTATAATGAAAAACATCCTCTCTATTTACCAAATAACTAAAGCCATGTTTAAAAAACTTATCACACTTTTATTTGTAAGCCTTTTTATCGGCACTACTTATTCACAGTCGCCCTTTCCTACGCCTGATGAGATTAAAGGTTTTTATGGCACTGAAACTCTTGTTGTGCTCGAAAACACAATGTTCTCAACATACAATGCCTTTATTAAGAGTGCAATGAAGGAGCACTGGGATATTACTCCTTATAAATTTATTTCTGTTGAGGAATTTAATACAAAAAGGGAAGACCCTGCTTATTCGTTTATTGTCCTTACCGAGACTAAATTTGATAAGGATAAGTCGGGTAGCGTTTACAACTTTATTAACCTTCTTCTGGGTAAAGATGTTGGTCGTATTGAGGATTTACCCGAGATGTGTGCAATACCACTTTCTTTTGCAGGTGAAGCCGACATGGAATATGGCTATAAGGTTGGAATAGTTATAAGATTTATGCAGACACATGTGCGCCATCTGTCAGAAGATCCTTCTATAACAGGTAAAAGATATCTGAAATATTATAATAAGTTTGTTCCTGATCTGCTTGATAAAACGATATTGCTTGGCGAAGAAGACCTTGTGCCGGAACTGAGATCAGAATCTGTTATTAAGAATTTGTACGATAATGATATAAGGATGGTTGATGAAGAGGAAATAAGGAATGCAATTATTAATAAACAAGAAAATACTCTTGTTCTGCATATGGTTGGACCTGAAAGCGACAAGGCAGGAGGAATGTGCTTTAAGATGCTTATTGGTACAGACGATGGGATGTTATATTTTTATGGTGAACACAGGATTACACCGAAAAACAAGAAGGGATTGCTTGTTAACGACCTTAAAAGGATAGGACGATTCTGATAATGCAGCAATCACAGTGATTAACCGTCTTTTAGATAAACAGAAGAAATATGAATGAGATCAGAATAATACCTGAGTCAGAAAGAAACTGGGCTATGTTTTGTCACCTGTCTACCTTTTCCAGTGTAATTATCCCCTTTGGAGGAATTATCGGACCACTGATTTGCTGGTTGTCAAAACGGAATGAATCAAGCTGGGTAGATCAGAATGGGAAAGCTGCACTTAACTTCCAGCTTTCCATCGCTCTGTATATCCTGATATGTATTCCCCTTATGTTTATTATTATTGGCTTTGTTTTCCTCGGAGCTCTTCTTATACTCGAGATGGTATGTGTTATTATTGCCAGTATTAAAGCATCCAGAGGAGAAGAATATCGCTATCCCTTGATGATTCCCTTTATTCAATAGCAGACAAATGGCAAACGATTAAAGGCTTAGGTGTAATCTTAAAATATTATAATATTCCAATGTTGCCTTTGGCGAGCTCAAGCCCATCGTTTGAAACAAACTCAAGGCTC
>CAZWLP010000049.1:0-19499 GCA_964634565.1 uncultured Rikenellaceae bacterium
TTTTTTTTTTAATATTAGCTTAATATTGTTAGATTTGGGAAAAGTAAACCCGTCCCGATGAACAGACTGACAATAAATCTAACACTAGTTGTCTTTTTTCTTTACATCCTTCCATTAAGTGGCCAGACTAAGAAGGAAATAAAAGAAAAATTCTACGAAGGAGAAATGTTTCTACTTTACGAAGAATATAACGAGGCTATACCCTTTTATGAAGAATTATTGAATCTTTTCCCCGATAATGCTAATTATAAATACAGGCTCGGAATATGTTACCTGAATATACCAGGCCAGAAAGATCAGTCACTTGGATACCTCCAGGATGCAATTCAGCATATTAATCCGAAATACAGGGAAGGACATTTCAAAGAGACAGGAGCTGATTATGATGCATGGTACTATCTGGCAAAAGCTTACCTGATAACAAACCAGATAGATAAGGCTATTGAGACATACAACAGGTTCTACGAAGGGATGGACCATAAATTATACGATTCTACACTGGTAAAAAGAGAGATTGAAGCCTGTCATAATGCCCAGAGACTTATGAAAGTTCCTCTTTACCTTAAATCTGTAAACCAGGGAGAAATAGTAAATGAAAGATTTTCTGAGGTTAACCCGGTTATTTCGTCCGACGAAAATACAATGGTTTTTACCCGTGAAGCACAGCTACAGGACATGATAGTATTTACCCGGAAGGTCGACGGGGAATGGACTCCGGGTGTGGTTATTATGGACCAGTTACTTGTTGATGAAGGCTATTCAACATCTATTACAGGCGACGGTACCGAGCTATACCTTTACAAAAACGACCAGTACGTAGGTAATATCTACTCAAGTAAATTCGTCGATGGCAGATGGATGCCAGCAGAAAAATTAAACGAAAATATAAACACTAAATACTGGGAATCTCATGCTGCTGTATCTTCAGATGGCAGTAAATTATTCTTTACAAGTAACCGCGCCGAAGGCGGCTATGGCGGCCTTGATATATATATGTCAGAAAGAGATAGCACAGGCGACTGGGGACCTGCAGTAAATCTTGGTCCCACAATAAATACCCCTTTTAACGAAGAAACCCCCTTCCTGGATGAAACAGGTAAGGTTCTCTTCTTCAGCTCAAGAGGACACTTTGGCATGGGTGGTCATGATATCTTCTACTCCACAATGCTTGAGAACGGAAAATGGTCAACTCCTATAAATATGGGATACCCGGTAAACAGTACCGACGACGATACATTCTTTAATCCTGTTGGAGAAGGTTATTCCGCCTATATATCAGTATTCGACGAAAACGGGTACGGTATGAAGGATATTCACAGGGTGGAAATATTTTCGGAGGATCATCCACGAAAATTTATCGTAAGAGGAATGGTTACTCTTAAAGACCTGATAAGCCAGTTTACAGATAGTGTAAAAATAAGTACCCTGAACAGGGAGAATCTGGATACCTTGCTGATTGTCTATTCAGATCCTACTACAGGAGAATATGAATTCGAAATACCCCAGGGCGATTATCAGCTTGTTTATGAGTCTGAGGGATCAGAGAAAATTATATCAGACCTTACTCTTGACCTTACACACCCGTCTGACAGTATAGAAGTTACTGACAGGCAACTTGCAAAGTCTGATTTTATGGCAGATATTTCTATAATCAGAGACGATTCACTTAATATATTCACAGAAGGAGACACAAATAACATAGATATTTCTGTTGAACCTAACTCAATCCTGGTTGTAGAACACTGGCAGGGAGACAGCCTTGTCAGCTCTGATGTATATATAATTAATGATAGCCTCTTTACCTATCCTATGCAGGCACTTAGCGGTGATAATAATTATAAGTTTAAAGTCACCGACAGGTTTGGAAACACAAGCGTAAAGGAGCTGAATATTAAAGGGAAAAAGCCTGAACCTGTTATCCCAATACAGTTAATAGAACCTGAAAAACTGATTGCCGAAGCAACAGACAGTGCTCTTATCAATCAGGAAGTTAAAGCCGATCCTTCTATCGATAACCTGGATCAGAGAATTTCAGAGCTTTCAGAGTTTAACGAAGACAACCAGATTAAAGAAGCACTCGAGAAAACCAAAGAAAAGAATATAAAAAATGCAGGTGAGTGGCTTGAATCAATTTACTCAGTGGCTATAGAAGATGGTGCTGAAGAGGAAATGCTTATTCGGCTGATTGCAGCTCTCTCAGCAGACATGGATGAGAGTGCCGAAGATTACCTCGCCAGACTGGCAGAATTCACAGGTGTTAATTTAAGAATAGCAATAGAATCATTAGATCTTTCCGAATTTGATATAAAGAGTCCGGAAGAAATTATTGAATATCTGCTGAATAATGCAGAAAAATATGGCTATACCAGGGAAGAAGTATTCGAGGCATTTGCCAAGCTTATTGACTCTGATAAAAAGACAGCCGAAGAAATCATAAACTATATAGAAAGTTCGGAAGGTAATAAGCTCTGGATTCTATGGTTACTGCTTGGTGGCGGAGTAATTATTTTCTTTATCCTGTGGAGAAGAAAGAGAGATAAAGAAGATGATAAGCAGTAATGCTTATATGATAATAAGCATATCTGTTTGATTGACAATAGATTTTGTTATTATCATAATTTTAATATTTTTGTTGTAATTAAATATTCGGGACAATGACTCGAACACTAATATGTCTGCTGGTACTTATTTCCACCAGCAATATGTTTTCACAAAGCTACAGGAAAGACCAGGAACAATTTCTTGAGGGTGAATATTTTATGCTTTTTGAAGACTATACTGATGCACTTCCATATTACCTTCAGTTATATAAAAAGTATCCTGACAATCTGAACCTGGCGCATAAGATTGGTCTCTGCTATCTAAATATTTACGGACAAAAGAATCTATCAATAGAATATCTCGAAAAAGCCGCAAAAGAAGCAACAGCAGACTACAGGGAAGGTTCATTAAAACAAAAAACCGCTCCCTATGTTGCATGGTTTAACCTGGCAAATGCCTACAGAATAAATTACCAGTTTGATAAAGCCAGGGAAGCCTTTAAAAAATATAAGGAAACTCTTTTGCCCGATGATACTGAAAATATGATCTTTATAGATCAACAGATTAAAGTATGCGATAATGCCAGGGAAATAATGAGTAAACCTGTTGAATTTACGGAAGAAAACCTGGGTGAACAATTTAACGACAGTTATTCAAACTTTCATCCTGTTTTATCCGGCAACGGTGAAGCTTTTGCTTATATTACATCTCTTAAGTTTTACGATGCCGTTTTCTTCTCACGCAAAGAAAAGGGTAAATGGTCAGGACCGATAAATATTACACCCGATATTCAGTCAGATGGCGACCTGTATATCTCCTGCCTTTCGAAAGACGGAACAACTCTTTATATTTCAAAAATAAAGGACGACGATTCTGATATCTATATGAGTCGCTTTGATGGAACAAAATGGATGGCAGCTACTAAACTTAATCACAATATAAATTCAAGGTACTGGGACTCTCATGCTTTTGTAACAGATCAGGACTCTACACTTATATTTTCTTCAGACAGACCGGGAGGATTTGGCGGACTGGATTTATATGTTTCGAAGAAACAGGGCGATGGATCATGGTCTGATCCTGTAAATATGGGTCCTGAAATTAACACTGCCTTTAACGAAGACAGACCTTTTATTTCTGAAGATGGTAAGAAACTGTACTTCTGCTCACAGGGACACTATAATATGGGAGGCTTTGACCTGTTTGTGTCTTCCAAACTGCAGAATGGACACTGGAAAAAACCTGAAAACCTTGGTTATCCACTTAACACGCCCGATGATGACACCTTTTTTATGCCTGTAAATAATGGGAAAAATGGTTATATTTCTGCTTTTAGGCAGGAAAAAGGGTTTGGTAAGGAAGATATTTACTACATTACATTCAAGTAATTGCTTATGGTAAGATCTGTACTTTATATTATTGTTTTTATTTCAATCAGCCTGTCAATATCTGCCCAGAACGATGAGCTTAAGGAGATCTTTACAAAGGCCGAAGATCATTACCTTTTTAATGAATATGAACTTGCAAACCCGCTTTATCTGATTCTTAACGACTATGCAGGTAATGCAAATATATCCTACAAAATAGGTAACTGCTATCTGAATATTGAAGATGAAAAATCAAAAGCTATTCCCTATCTGGAACAGGCTATTGCAAATTGCAGCTACGATGCGAATGAAAGCGATTTTAAGGAGCAACGTGCTCCTATAGATGCATACTTTTCACTTGCAACAGCATATAGAATTAATAATGATTCTGAGAAAGCTCTTAATACCTACTCAAGGATAAAAGATCTTTTACCAGAAAAGGGACAGCTTGAGAATGCCGATTTTATTGATCAGCAAATCAATGCATGCAGAAACGCGATCAAATTTATAGAGAATGAAGTGCCTGTAACAAAGGAAAATCTTGGTCCTGATATTAATGTGGGATCCATTAATACACACGCTGTAATCAGCGGAGATGGCAACACTCTGGTATTTACAGAAAAAAGAGGTCTTGAAAATACCATATATTATGTTAGAAAAGAAAGAAGTAATTGGACTCAGCCAATAGACATTACCGCTCAGCTGGGTGAAGCAAGGGACTGCTCGAGCAGCTCCTTAAATTTTGACGGCACCCTTCTATACCTGTATAAGGACGATAATTATGATGGTAATATCTACACTTCAACCTACTCAAATTCTTCCTGGTCAAGAATTCACAAACTAAATAAAAATATTAATACAAAATTCTTTGAGTCGCACGCCTGCGAATCAGCTGATGGCACTAAATTGTATTTCTCGAGTAACCGTGACGAAGGTGAAGGTGCCCTCGATATTTATGTGTCGGAGCTGGATGAAAACGGAGAATGGGGCGAAGCTGTAAACCTCGGTCCCTCAATTAACACTCCCTTTAATGAAGACACACCCTTTATAAGCCTGAATGATTCAATCCTGTTTTTTAGCTCCGAAGGTCATACAGGGATGGGTGGCTATGATATATTTGAATCAAAACGTATTGGAGGTATATGGAAAACTCCGGCCAATATTGGCTATCCCATAAGTACGTCCGACGACGACCTTTTCTTTCAACCGGTAAACAATGGTGCTAACGGATACTATTCCTATACCACAGGATATAAGGAAAGACATATTCATTATATCAGTATCGGGGGACGGGAAAAAGAACCACGGGTATTTGAGATAAAGGGTGTAGTAAGTCTGAGCGACACTACTATCGAGTTTACAGACGATTTTAAGATTTTACTCTATAGCTCTTCAGATGGAGATACTATTGATGTGAGTTACCCGAATAAATCTACCGGTTTTTACAGCTTCCTGGTTAAAGGAGATGAATACAAACTAATATTCAAGGGTTTAGCCTATCTGACAGACACAGCAAGTGTTACATTATACGAAGATCATCCGGATGATGAGGAAGTTATCAATATGACCCTGGAACCTGATGAAAACTATAAACCTATCCCTGAAATAATTGAGAAACTGGACTTCAGCAAGCTGCAGGTTATTGAAGCAATTGACTCATCAATACTGTATACAGACCTGATAGTTAAAGATGTCAGCGATTCTGATTCTACCAATGTTGATGTATTATACTATACCGTACAGGTAATGGCGCTATATAATCCCGTAGATGTTAGCTTCTTCAGAAACACTGTGGTAAAAGTTCTCTATAACAGCGATGATAGATTCTACAGATATACCACCGGTCAATTTGATACCAAGGAAGAAGCCTACCGCAGACGCGACCGCCTGATTCAGCTTGGTTATCCGGAAGAAATATTTGTTAAAACAGTCTTCATGGGAAATAAGGAATGACCAGGCCGGCAAATTACTATCTGCTAATTGTATTATTTTGCTTATCTGCCACCAGCCTGACTGCACAAAAAACCGAACAGGATGAAAAGGAATTTGTTAAGCAGGTTAATATCGCAGACGGTTACTTTATTTACGACGAGGATTATCCACGGGCAGCAGAAATATATAAGAAATTATTAGATACTAAGCCCAAAAATCATAACCTGGCCTATAAACTTGGTGTCTGCTACCTGAATATGCCCGGTTACGAAATAAAATCCCTTAATCTGCTTCGCTTTGCAGCAGAAAATTATGTCAGGGATCTTGATTATAGCACAATCGGCGAACCTGCCCCTTTTGATGTGCTCTACTATCTTGCATTTTCCTGCCAGGTAAACCTGGAACTTGAAGAAGCAATAGAAAACTACAACAGGTATAAGAAGCTCCTGCAGGTTAGGGAGGCTTCAGAAATAGAATATATTAACCTTCAGCTGGAAGCCTGCAAGAATATTATGGAAGCTACCGAAGAAGGTATAATTCTTATAAAGAGTCTTTTTACCCCCTGGTTCGAAAAATACAGAAATGCTACCAACCCGGTTATCTCACAGAACGATTCAGTCCTGGCTTTTACCCAGATAACAGAAGAAGGAAATAAAATCCTTGTATCCAGACGGCATAACGGAACGTGGGACGAACCCCGTGATATATCTTCCTCTCTGGGTAAATATGATGATATGTCTACAAACTCAATCACCGGTGATGGAAAACAAATGATAATTTCCAGAAACAACGGTTACAAAGGAGATCTCTATATTACAGGATTTGAAAATAATAAGTGGGCGAAATTATCTAAGCTTGGGAAAAATATTAATACCCGCTACTGGGAATCGCATGGAACATTAACAGCAGACGGAAAGAGATTATATTTTGCATCTAATAAACCCGGAGGATATGGCAGTCTTGATTTATATTACTCGGACCTTGAAAAAAATAATACATTCGGGCCGGCAATAAACCTTGGACAGGTAATAAACTCTGAGCTCGAAGAAAACACACCCTTTATCGACAAAGACGGATCATTATATTTTTCTTCAACGGGTCATGAAGGATTTGGAGGCTATGATATATTCTACTCTGCACACGAAAATAAGGGATGGACAGAACCGGTTCATCTCTCATTTCCTTTAAACAGCCCTACAGATAATCTCCATTACGTTCCCCACGGATCATTTAATACAGGAATATATAGTATGCCATACAGCGATACTGCATCCTTCACAACTATATTCTCCGTAACTCATGGTATAAGACCTGAAACTGACAGGGTAACGGCCAGAGGTCATATAATACTTGGCGACGGAATAAGTATTGATACCCAAAAGTTAAGACTGGAACTATATGAAGGAGAGCCAGGCAAAGAAAAATACACTCTGAAAGCAGATACAGCAGGCAGATTCAGTTATGGACTTGATTCGGCCATGTACTCTCTTGTAATATCCTACCCTGATTATATATCAGATACTGTCAGAATATCAATTCCGGATTCATTTACAGGAACATCTATATCAATAAAAAGAGAGCTTACACCAGAATCTGTAGCAAGAGGAGAGTTCTTCTCAGTGAGAAATATACTCTTCGGCTTTGATAGTTTTGAATTAAGCAGGGAAGCAAAGATTGAACTTGAAAAAATTATTCCTGTACTTTTATCAAATCCGTCACTTCTTATTGAATTAAAAGGATATACTGATGCAATCGGTACGAAGGAGTATAACCTTAAGCTATCAGATAAAAGAGCCCTTAGTGTTAAAAAGTACCTGATAGATTCTGGAATTGATCCCTCGAGAATGATGTCATTAGCAGAGGGAGAATCTGAATTTATATCTGAAAACAGTAAAGCTGATGGCTCTGATAACCCTGAAGGCAGAAAATATAACAGAAGAGTAAGTATTAGCGTTATTAACAACGGCTACGAAATATATATGGAATCAACCCGGTTTATTCCAATTCATCTGAAGAAGACCCTTAGGATTTCATACTACGTTGTTGTGAAAGAATCAGATTCACCCCTGAGTACAAATTATTTTAAATCAAGTAAGCTGGGTGAACTTACAATGATTACAGAAATTAAGACAGCAGATAATTTTAAATATTGCGTTGGCGAGTTCACTTCAAGAACGGATGCTATTAATTTCCTTAGCACAGTAAGAAATTATGGATATAAAGATGCTTATATAGCAGACGAGTATGAGCTGACAGAAGAAAATATTGAAAGTAACAATACTCATCTTTATACTATACAGATTCATGCCTTATTAAAACCTGTTGAAAGTAAGTCTGAGGATCTTAAGAATGTAAGAGTGCTTAAGGGCTCAGATGGATTCTACAGGTATATTGTAGGTGAATACAGAGGCTACTTAAGAGCCCTGGAAGCCCTGAAAATAATTCAAAGCAGAGGATATCCCCAGGCCTATATCAAGGATTTCTCTCTCCTGGAGCAACAGACTATTTCGAACAAATAATGAATTATAAGGAAATCCTGTTAAGAGCACCTGAACCTGAAGACCTGGAATTACTATACCACTGGGAAAACGATACCTCTATCTGGCTTTTAAGCAATACACTAACACCCCTCTCAAAATATACACTTAAAAAATATATTGAGATATCATCGAAAAGTATTTATGAGTCAGGTCAGCTGCGTCTGATGATTGAACTTCAATCAACAGGCCAGACTATAGGAATAATAGATCTCTTCGAGTTCGACCCCTTTAACCAGAGAGCTGGTGTTGGAATATTAATTGCCGATAAAGGAGAAAGAAGAAAAGGCTATGCTAAAATGGCCATAGAGGCTCTTGTTGATTACGCTTTTAACAGGCTTAAACTCCATCAGATATATTGCAATATTCTGGCTGATAATACAAATAGCATAAATCTCTTTGAGGGTCTGGGATTCAGTATTACAGGAAAAAAAGAGGAATGGATACGCTCAGGTGAAAAGTACCTTGACGAGTACATTCTTCAATTGAAAAATCCGAAAGGCTATTGACTTGATAACACATTGTTAGTAATTTTAGAGTATCTAAAAACCATATTATGATAACCAGCACGTCAGACTTTATTCCAGGGAAAGAGATCTCAGAAATACTTGGAATATCCAGAGGATCTACAGTGAGAGCAAGAAATATCGGGAGAGATTTCTTCGCCGGCCTGAAAAATATTGTAGGTGGAGAAATTCACGAATATACCAAGCTACAGGCAGAGGCAAGGGAGCAGGCTCTCGAAAGAATGATAGCCGATGCCGAACTTCTTGGAGCCGATGCAATTATTAATATAAGAATGCATACTTCAATGATAATGCAGGGGGCTTCGGAAATACTGGTATACGGAACAGCGGTTAAACTTAAGTAGCACCTTAGCCCCTATGAAAGCCTTTGGAGGTATTATAATTCTTCTCTATATACTGGGTGTCGCAGCAGTTATTCTTATTCTGCTATATCTTATTGTAAAACGGGTAGAAGAAAAGGATAGAGAAACCTTCGAAAAAAGAAAAAACTAATTGTCGGTAATTAAAGTAAGTTCTTCCTGAGTCAATGCCCCCGCAAATATGCGTACCAGGTCTTTTCTGCAGGAATATAATAATATCCTGAGATCAGGGTCTTCAATTACTGTACATCCCTAAAAATAATATTTTAAGGATGTACAGATTGAAGCTTTGTTTCTTATATTCTACAAGAGTCCCAGATTTCTAAGATAGGGATCAATTTTTGGTTCTCTGCCACGAAACGATATATACATCTCCAGTGCATCCTTTGTTCCGTTTTTAGCAAGTATATTCTCTCTGAACGACTTCGCTGTCTCCTGGTCAAATATGCCACGTTCAGTATAGGCGTCAAAAGCATCATTATCCAGAATCCCGGCCCAGCTGTAACTGTAATAACCCGAATCATAGCCTCCTACAATATGCAGAAAATACGTACTACGATATCTTGATTCAATCTCCGGGATCTTTCCAATCCTTTTAAAAACATCTTCCTCAAACTGAGCAACATCAATATCAGTTCCTGCAGTAATAGTTGAATATGCCATATCAAGATAGCAGGCAGCCATATATTCAACTGTGTTAAATCCCTGGTTAAAATAACTGCTATTCTTTATCTTCTCAATCAGCTCATCAGGAATAGGCTCTCCTGATTCATAATGATGAGCATACATCTTCAGAACTTCAGGCTCTGTAACCCAGTGCTCCATTATCTGACTCGGGAGTTCCACAAAATCCCATGCAATATATGATGTATTATATGTCTCCTCTGAAAATAAGTTATCGAGTGCATGACCGAACTCATGGAACAGAGTTGAAACCTCATCAAGCGACAGTAATGAAGGCAGGTCTTTGGTTGGCGAAGTAAAATTCATAACCATGGTTGTTACCGGAGTAATCTCCTTACCGTCTAATACTTTATGACTTCTGTAACTACCACACCATGCTCCCTGTTTCTTACTGGCTCTCGGGTAAAAATCCAGGTAGAGTACACCGGTATGACTCCCGTCTGATTCTTTCACTTCATAAGCAACAGCATCAGGATGAGGCAGGGGAATGTCTTTAATTTCAGTAAATGTTATACCATATAATTTATTGGCTACGGTAAAGGCACCATTCATTACATTATTAAGCTCAAAATAAGGTCTGAGCTCTGAATCATCAAGATCATACTTTTCCTTTCTGAGCTTCTCAGCATAATACCACCAATCACTTGAAGCAAGCTTAAAATTACCACCTTCCCTGTCGATAATCTCCTGCATCTGGTCTCTTTCACTCTTTGCAACAGGAAGGGCTTTTTCCCATACCCGGTCTATAAATTCATAAACATTAGCAGGTTCTTTAGCCATCCTTGGCTCGAGCACCAGATGAGAGTGAGTCTTATAACCCAGCAGCTCTGCTTTCTCAGCTCTTAGCTCAAATAATTTTGCGAGCAACTCCTTATTATCAAAATCGTTATCGTTATTTGCCCTGTTAAGATAAGCACTATATAACTTTGCCCTTAGTTCCCTGTTTTCAGAATACTGCAAAAATGGTATCATACTTGGCTTTTGAGTAGTAAAAACAAACTCACCTTCAAGTCCACTTTCTTTGGCCGTTGCAGCCGCCTGATCGATAACAGATTCGGGTAATCCAGCCAGATCTTCTTCCTTACTGATCTCAAGCTTATAATTATTGGTTTCAGCAAGTACATTATTACTTAATTTAACCCTTATAACGGAAATCTCCTGGTTTAACTCCTTTAGTTTTGTCTTATCCTCATCAGACAAGCCGGCACCATTTCTTACAAGACCCATATACTGATTCTCAAGTAAAAACATCTGCTCATCAGTAAGATTAAAACTCTCCCTGTTATCATACACAGCCTTTAGCTTCTCATATAACCTGGGATCAAGGCTTATCTCATCGCCGTGGGCAGCCAGCTTTGGAGATATCTCCATCTGTATGGCCTGCAGCTCCGGAGAGGTATTGGCACTTGCTAACCCGAAAAACACTGAACTTACTTTACCAAGTAATTCACCAGACCTGTCAAGAGCCTCAAAAACATTTTCAAAGGTAGGTTCTTCGGTACTTGAAAGAATTGCCTCAACATTATTTTTACTTTCCTCCATTCCTTTTTCAAAAGCAGGGAGAAAATGTTCAGCCTTTATAAGATCAAAAGGAGGAACACCAAAAGGTGTATCATATTCGGAAAAGAAAGGGTTCTGACCCTCTTTTGCTTTTTCAGAATCTGCACAGGAACTCATAAAAAGTAATCCAATTAAAATTAATGATAAATAGTTTTTCACTTCTCTGATATTTTTAGTTAATATTCAATACTTCAATATTTTAGCAAAATATAAAATATTATTGAAAATTTATATGATTATTAACAATGCTTAACATAAAATAGGCCTGGGGCGTATAGGGCGCAGGGTAAGCTAAGTCTGAAGGCAGACCAGGTGATTACCCGCTTCTCCCACCATAGCCTTCGGCGAAGGTGCGCCGCTCGTGATCCCTGAAGGGGGTAGCTTCAGAGCAATTGAAAAAAGACTCTATGAGCCTTATCTTTTTATACCTACACCCTTTTCGTTAAAGCAAGCTTTACTCAAGGATGTAGGTATAAAAAGAAATCCCGCCTCGGCAGGATTTCTTTTCAATTGCTCTGGCGGAGAGGAAGGGATTCGAACCCCCGGTCCCGATTCCTCGGGACAACGGTTTTCGAGACCGCCCCGTTCGACCACTCCGGCACCTCTCCAAAGGAGGTACAAACTTATTAAAATTTTCCTTACCGTAGAACTATTAAAAAAAGTTAAAACAACAATTTCAATAAAGCATAATACTATATTCGCATCATTGTAAAATTCTGACATATATTTAAACAGATTGAAGAACCCTCCGGCCATACTAATTATAAGTTTTCTTCTATCCTCATTAAATATATTTGCCGAAGATCCTGTTATTGCAACCAGACTAACAGAAGAAATAACATTCGACGGCATCCCCGACGAAATTGCCTGGGAAGGAGTATCCCCCCTGAATACATATATGTACCAACCTGACGCCGGGGGATCGCCCACAGAAAAGACTGAGATACTAATTGCATATTCCGACGATTATTTATGGGTGGGAGGCAGATTTTACGATGCCACCCCCGATAAAATAAAAGCCAACACAAAGAAAAGAGACGATTTTGGAGATCAATATGATTTCTTCGGCATAATGATAGATGGTTTAAACAGCAAGGAAACAGGCTTTATATTTAGCACAACCCCACAGGCTACACGACTTGACCTTGTTATCTTTAACGATGGAAAAGACCAGATGCCTTTTAATTCCAGCTGGAATACTTACTGGGATGTTAAAACAGCAATAACAGATCAGGGATGGTTTATGGAAATGAGAATTCCTTTTTCAAGTCTCCGCTTTAAGGAAATAAATGATATTACTACCATGGGTATAACGGCCTATAGGTGGATCCCGCATAAGAATGAGATGATTACCTTCCCACGAATAGACCCCAGGTATGGGCAGTGGGCAAAGCAAAGACCATCTCTTGGCAACGATATTATTTTTAAAGGAATAAATCAAAAGAACCCTATTTATATAACTCCCTATATAATTGGTGGACAAAATAATATATGGGACATAAATGCGGAAGAAACAAACTACCCCCGTGTAAAGGAGAATACCCTTGAGCCCGGGCTGGATATTAAATACAGTCTTAACAGTAACCTAACCCTGGATATAACTCTTAACACTGATTTCGCACAGGTTGAGAACGATGATCAGAAGGTTAACATGAGCAGGTTCTCACTGTTTCAACCAGAAAAAAGACAGTTCTTTCAGGAAAGGTCAGATATTTTTAACTACAACCTCGGCCGGGATTCATATGCATTTTACAGCAGATCAATCGGTCTGAATGAAGATGAAAAGGTCAGAATTTACGGAGGTGCCAGACTAACAGGTAAGCTTGGAAACTGGGATATTGGTATAATCGATATGCAAACAGCAAGTTCATCTCTTCTGCCCTCAGAAAACTTCGGAGTATTAAGGGCTAAAAGATCAGTATTTAACCCATATTCCTATGCCGGAGCGATAATTACATCCAGAATTGGCGCCGATGGATCATATAATATGCTCTATGGACTTGACACCTACATCAAGGTATTTGGAGATGACTACCTGGATATCAAATATTCCCAGGTCTACGATTCAGATTATTCCTCGTCTGAAATAAAGGATAACAGCTTTATCAGAATTAACTGGGAACGAAGAACGGATGAAGGCTTCAGCTATATGGCCTCATTCAACTGGGCTGGCAAAGATTTTCAACCAGAAATGGGATTTTTGAGGAGAGAAGACTACTATGTATTTGGAGGAAGATTACGATATGGATGGATACCCGGAAGTGAATCAATACTCTTCAACCACCAGGTCTTTTTTAAAAATGTAACCTATTTTTCAACAACAGGCAATATCGAAACAGGCATGTACGGTCCTGGATATACTTTTACCACAAAAAATAAAATATCAGGACAAATTGAGTTGGAATATACGATTGAAAACCTGAACGAAGAATTTGAGCTAAGTGATGATCTTTCTATCCCTGTCGGTGAATATAGTTTCTTTAATCTGAAAGGTAAACTTGATTCTCCAAACTCCCTCTTATTTAATCTTAAATCAGAATTTGATATCGGGCAGTATTACGATGGCAACAGACTTTCTCTGAAGCTTATACCTGCATGGTCGGTTTCTCCCAGCATAAAAATAGAAGGACAGTACCAGCTGGATCAGGCCAGATTTAGTGACAGACCAGACTTTATCAATCATATTGCAAGAATGAAACTTGTTTATATGATGAATACAAAAATATCTGCCAGCGCATTTATACAATATAACAGTTCAATAAATGCAACTTTAAGCAATTTCAGATTACGCTATAATCCACGTGAAGGAAATGACCTCTATATTGTTTACAATGAAGGCAGGAATATAGACCTTGATAGAGAGATGCCTCATTTACCCAGGTATAGTGAAAGGTCCTTTCTGGTAAAATACACCTATACTTTTGCACTGTAGCCGGAGAAACCTACAGTTTTAAGCCGTAAAAAAGATGGTCGTACCACTTACCGTCGTATTCGGCTATCCCGGGCAGCCTGCCCCATTCCGAAAATCCATATTTTCTGAGGATGCTGATACTTGCATTGTTATGCCCCATAAGAATTGCCACTACAAATTTATAACCGAGCTCTGAGGCCAGTGATAATCCATATTCAAGTAGCCGACTGCCAATTCCTTTGCCCCGGTTGCCTTCTTCCACGAAATAACTAATTTCTACTGCAAATCTTAAAGCTTCTCGTCGTGGACGATAGGATGTAAGAGTCATATATCCAACAACCTGATCTTTCTCTACAGCTACATAGGCCGGGAACTTTCCGGGTATATGTGTTTCAAACCACTGCAGTCGCTCAGCTTTTGAATATGGAACCCTGTCTGCAGTTGCCATCTTCAGTTCAATTGCCTGGTTATATATCTTATCTATACTATCCAGGTCGCCGGAGGCAGCAAGTCTTATTTCCATGATCGGTTAAATATATGCAATTTATAAAATGCTATTTATATAAATGCCTTCTGATATATTAATAATTTAAGAACGGGTAATTAAACAGACAATGAGTAAAATTCAGGACTTGGATAGAGCCAATAATTACTATATTTGAAGCTGCAAATATAAATATTAAGATATGAAATTTAATAAGCACCCTCTTGCCGGGAAAAATGATATTGATTCAGCATTCAGTTCGGGTTGGGCATTTTATAAACGTTGGTTCCTGCCCATGTACTCCATAGCATTTATTATGGCCCTAATAGTATCTGTAATTACAAAAAATATTGATCTTTCCGTATTACAGAATACTACCGATATTAGTGAGATAATGGGATCCCTGAAGTCAATGATGGGAATCTATGCTATAACAGTTTTTGTATCCCTCTTCTTTAATACCCTGATACAGTATTTTGTAGTTTTCAGACCCATGTCTGACGATTTTAATCTGGCAGATGCAATGGTAAATGTCTTGGTAAAATATTATCTGCCTCTTCTTATTATTTATGTTATACTGAGCCTGTTTGCCATTATCCCAATACTGTTTGGGGCCTTACTTCTTTTTGTGGGTATATTTTTCGCTCTCCCCTACGTCCTTCTATTCTTTGCAATGGCAGCACCACTTATGATGATTGAAGGTACCCGAATTGACACATCTTTATCCAGGCTCTTTAAGCTTGTCCATAATAAGTTCTGGCCAAATATGGGATGGATGTCGGTATACCTGGTCCTTATTATCTTCTTTTCATTTATTGTCGGCTCACTTACTATGCTCCCTTTTACCGGAAGTCTACTAAGGTCTTTTAGTGATCCTGATGCAGCAATAAAGGTTCTCGAGATAGCAGGTAATCCGGCATATATTATTCTGAATTCACTGGCTACTGCCCTTACTGCTCCAGTATTGCCTATATTCGGACTAATACTGTATTTCAATAACAGTAAGGCAGGTTCAGAATCTAATACAGATGAGGACAAAGAAAAAAGTTTAAAAACAAAAAACACTGGAAATCATAATGATGATAAGGGTTTCACTCCTACGGTTGATGACCTTGCACCTAAAAAATAAGCTATGAAGGTACTTGCAATAAACGGAAGTCCCAGAAAAAAAGGAAATACGGAGCTGCTGCTAAATACAGTTCTTAAGGAAATAGAAAAGGAAGGTATCAGTACCGAGCTGGTTCAGATTGGCGGTAAAAAGATTAAAGGATGTGTTGCATGTATGAAATGCAAGAAAGAAAAAGATGCAAAATGCCATAAAAAGAATGACCTGGCCAATGAGATAATCGCTAAAATGATAGAAGCAGATGCTATTATAATCGGATCTCCGGTATATTTCTCAGATATAACTTCTGAGGTAAAAGCTCTTATTGATGTTGCCGGATATGCATTACGATCTGCCGGAAACCCACTGAAAAGAAAAATAGGAGCCTCTGTCGTAGCTGTAAGACGGGCAGGTGGAATCCATACCTTCGACAGTATAAATCACTTTTTCCTGATAAATGAGATGATTATACCCGGTTCATCATACTGGAACATCGGTATTGGTCGCGAAAAAGGCGATGTTCTGAAGGATGAAGAAGGAATGCTTACGATGAAAACACTGGGTGCCAATATTGCCTGGCTGCTGAAGAAGACTAAGGGCAAAGAGCTAAGAGCTAAGGGCTAAGGGCAAACCACTCAAACCACTCAAACCATTCAAACCACTCAAACCACTTAAACCACTTAAAACAAAAAGGGTGTCTCGAAAACGAAACACCCTTTTCTAAATATAAACCTATATTTAGTACATTACTCTCTCAACATAGTGAGTATGTAAAAGTTCATGTGCCTTATGGCTGTTAGGTTCTCCCAGGAAGTCTTTGTAGATCTGGACAATTTCCGGATTTAGATGAGATTTACGGATATCCATCCCCATATCCTCTGAATAGATGGCATCAATCCTTTTTTGCCTGATAGCCATATTCGTAGGTATTGGCTGTCCACCGCCACCAATACAACCACCCGGACATGCCATAATCTCTATAAAGTGATAATCTGCTTCACCGGAAGCTACTTTTTTCATTAAAATATCAGCATTTACAAGACCGTGAGCTATTGCTACCTTTAGCTCAGCACCCTCAAGGAATTTCCAATCTTCAACACAACCTTCTATCTTCAATGAAGCTTCTTTCACACCTTCCATACCCCTTACAGGAGTAATATTGAGATCCTTAA
This sequence comes from uncultured Rikenellaceae bacterium, assembly GCA_964634565.1. Classification (GTDB taxonomy): domain Bacteria; phylum Bacteroidota; class Bacteroidia; order Bacteroidales; family VadinHA17; genus JAUVKT01. The sequence continues at coordinate 17,180 of CAZWLP010000049.1, forward strand.
ACGGAACTTCTTTCCCTGTAACCAGTTCGTATGCAGTCCTGATTGCTGCTTCCATAACACCACCGGTTGCCCCGAAAATAACAGCTGCACCTGATGAATCTCCCATCAAAGAATCATACTTATCAGTCTCGAGAGCCCTGAAATCTATACCAGCCTGCTTAATCATAACAGCCAACTCACGGGTTGTAAGTACATAATCAACGTCCTTATATCCACTATCCCTCATCTCAGGTCTGTTTGCCTCAAATTTCTTGGCAGTACAGGGCATTATTGATACAGATACGATCTCCGCCGGATCAAGATTACGCTTATCAGCATAATATGTCTTGGCCAGAGCTCCAAACATCTGCTGAGGTGATTTACATGTTGAAAGGTTTGGAAGCAACTGAGGATACTTATGCTCAATAAACTTAATCCATCCCGGCGAACATGAGGTACACATTGGCAGAGCAACACTTTTGTCCTTATCGACAAGAGCCTTTTTAAGTCGGCCAAGAAGTTCTGTACCCTCTTCCATAATTGTAAGGTCGGCTGAAAAATCTGTATCCAGAACCGAATTAAAACCTATCTGCCTCAGAGCTGTAACAAGCTTACCCGTTACCCGTTCACCCGGATCATAACCAAGATCTTCACCCAGGGCTACCCTTACTGCTGGTGCAGTCTGTACAACAACATGCTTATTAGGATCATAAATTGCATCCCATACATAATCTATATAAGTCTTCTCGGTTAATGCACCGGTCGGACAGCGATTTACACACTGACCACAGTTAGTACAAACCACATGACTAAGTGGCCTGTCGTGAAATGTGGAAATTTTCTGCGTGTGACCCTTACCCGATACGGCAATGGCCGATACTTTCTGCAGAGCTGAACAGGTTCTTACACATCTCTGACACCTGATACATTTACTGTCATCCTTAATAATGGATGCAGCAGTACGGTCGATCATCATCTCATGATCCTCAATAAGATCCAGGAATATATGATCACCAAATGAAAATTCATTTGCCAGAGTCTGTAATTCACAATTCTGGTTCCTGTAACATTTTGTACAGTCGGCATTGTGTTCAGACAATAACAACTCTACTATATGCTTCCTGGCATTACGAACTTTCAATGAATTAGTTAATATCTCCATTCCTTCTGTTGCAGGCTGTGCACATGATGCTATTAAAGCCTTTGCTCCTACCTGCTCAACCACACAAACACGGCAATTACCTGCAACACACAGGTCGTCGTGATTACATAAGGTTGGGATATGAATATTTAATTTTCTGGCAGCCTCCAAAACGGTTACCCCCTGTGGGACTGAAACAGAATGGTTATTTATCTTGAGATTTACAGTGCTATTCTTTTTCATTTTCTTGACTTTTAGTAGATGATCTCCTCCCTGAAGTTTTCAACTATCGAATTAAAGGCATTGCCAACAGATTGTCCAAGTCCGCATTTTGATGCAATCTTCATTGTCTCGGCAAGTTTTGCAAGTTCATTTAGATAGGTCGACTTAACTTCACCCTTCTTTACAGCCTGAATACCCTTTAATAATTGCTGACATCCAACCCGGCATGGAGTACACTGTCCGCATGATTCTTCAGCAAAGAAATCCAGATAATTATGAAGTACATTATACATCGATCTGGAGCTGTTAAACAATTTCATTGACCCCCCGGTAGGAACACCTTCGAAGCCGATAACTGTACTTGCAAAATACTTCCTCGGTACGCAGAAACCTGAGGCTCCTCCCACCTGCACTGCCTTTGCATCTCCATCTCCAAATTCCTTAACAAACTCTAGCACACTCATTCCAAGTTCCAGTTCATAAATACCAGGTTTTGGAGTATCTCCGGAAATAGAGAACACCTTGGCTCCGGTAGAAAACCTGGTACCCAGTTGCCTGTACTTATCGGCGCCATAGTTTAATATAATAACAGTATTAACCAATGTCTCAACATTATTGATCACCGTTGGCTTACCAAATAATCCATTTTGTGTTGGATAAGGTGGTTTATTTCTTGGCTCTCCCCTTCTGCCTTCTATCGACTCAAATAGAGCTGATTCCTCACCACAGATATATGCACCGCTGCCCAGCCTGAAATCAATATTAAAGTCATAGCCAATCTCCTGTATCATCTTATGAAAACCGTCAAGCTCCATTCTTAACTGAGGCAAGAGGAACTTATACTCTCCTCTCAGGTACACAATACCTTCTTTAGCCTGTATTGCCTTACCGGCTATAGCCATACCTGCAAATACCTTATAGGCCACCCTGTCAAGTATTTCACGATCCTTGAATGTTCCGGGTTCACCCTCATCTGCA
>CAZWLP010000050.1:0-15977 GCA_964634565.1 uncultured Rikenellaceae bacterium
GAATGAGTTTGAAAGGTTGAGAATGAGTTTGGCAGCGAACTAAGCATTAAACAGTAACTATTTACCTCTTTCCATATTTTTGAATGAATTTATCTGGGAAAAGTAACCAGAGATGGTTATACTTGTAATTAGTGCATTGATTTGCAAAAAATTACATCGGGTATTTATGAATGTTTGTGAATATATAGCTTCAGAACTGGCGCAAAGGGGTGTGAAATTTGTATTTGGCATTCCTGGAGGACCGTCTATTCCTTATCTTGAGGAATTCAGGAAGAAAGGAATTGAATTTATTCTTACTTCAAATGAGACCTCAGCAGGTATTATGGCTGATGTGACAGGCAGGTTGACAGGAATACCTGGTGTATGTCATGCAACTTTCGGTCCAGGTGCCACCAATCTGGCAACTGGTGTTGGCGGTGCCTTGCTCGACAGATCTCCTCTTATTGCTTTTACAACAGAAGTGCCGGTAAATATGACTCGCAGGACGGTACAGATGAATATTGATCACCATTCTCTTTTTGAATCTCTTACTAAAGCATCAATAAGGATGAATCCTGAAAGTGCCGGTGAAATTATTGCCGATGCTTTTGATCTTGCATTATCTGAGTACCCCGGTCCGGTTCATATTGGATTGCCCTCAGATATTTCACAACTTACGGTTGCTTCTTTATCAGCTGGTTACAGATCAGAGGACTGGGATCAGGAGACGATAATTGACAGTGAGACATCTGCGCTTTTTGAGTATTCACGAAAACCCTTGCTCGCAATCGGGCTGACGGCTACCAGATTTGATATCTCAGGTGAATTACATAGATTTCTTGATCAGCATCCTATGCCTGTTGTTGTAACACCAATGGCTAAGGGACTTATCAGTGAAGATCATGAATGTTATGGTGGTGTTCTTTTTCACGCCTTAAGCGACAGACTTTCTCCAATTATTGATGAAGCAGATCTTATAATTGGTTTTGGCTATGATCCTGTTGAATATAATTATGAATCATGGATGCCGGATGTTCCACTGGTTCATATTAATACTATACCTACAGATATGCCCTGTGATATTATGTCTAAACAGGTCTTGGGAAATCCTGAAGGTATACTTGATATGATATCAACGGTGATTAATCATAAAATCGACTGGGATAAAAAAGATATTATTGCGGTTCGTGATTCAATTCTTGATATAAGAAAAGAGGACAACCCGATATTCGGTCCTGTCTCTCTTCTTAACTCCCTGAAAGCAACAGTACCGGCTGATTCAGTACTTACTCTTGATGTGGGCTCACATATTCATCTGTTTGGTCAATTATGGGAGACTGCTGATAATAAGAGTCTGCTTATGACAAATGGCTGGTCGGGAATGGGTTTTGCAATACCGGCTGCTATTGCTGCAGGGCTGAATTTTCCAGACAGGAAGATTATTTCGGTTTGTGGTGACGGTGGTTTTCTGATGAGCGCTGGCGAAGTAATTTTAGCACGCAGGTTAAATCTGAATATTATTTTTATTATACTTACTGACAGAGAGTTAAACCTTATAAAGCTAAAAAAAGAGAAAAGAGGTTTAAGTCAGGAAGACATGATTCTATATAAGGGAGATCTGTTTGATTCAGACAAGTTCCTGGGTATACCCGTAAAAAAAGCAAGATCTAAAGTAAGTATAGAAGAAATACTTACAGATGCACTGAAAGGCAGCGGGCCTGTGATTATTGATGCTGAAATTGATCCGTCAGCTTACAAAGATCTTATAGTAGTATGATTATTTTTTCTTCTTTACTTTGCTTGCAGGTTTAGCTGAAACAGCTTTTTTTCTGGGTCTTCTTACTCCATGTGAACCGATTATAATCTTCCCTCTTTTAGTCTTTTTATCGCCTTTTCCCATAATATCAATTATTTATTATCTTTTAAAATAAAAAGATAGACTTTTAAAGTTAATAAAAATCTTTATTTTTATTTAAAATCAAAATAATCCCATTATGCCATATAATCACAGAAGCTTCTATTGAAGCTTTGGGATCTGAACTTTCTCGCAAAAGGGATATATGTGTTTGTATGTATGCGCTCAGATCATAATAAAGAGCATAATTTAATTATTGATAGATATGATTGATAAATTTATGAATGAGGCGATAGAATATGATCGCCTGGATGAGTTAAAGGAATACAGAAAAGAGTTTTTTTCCGGTAACAATTCTGTGATCTATATGGATGGTAATTCACTGGGTAAGCTCCCACTTGCAGCCGGAGAGGTAGTTAACCGGGTTATAAGTAAGGAGTGGGGTGAAAGGATGATCAGAAGCTGGAATGAAAACTGGTGGGATATGCCTGTCAGGGCTGCTTCATTAATATCAAGAATTATTGGTGCAAAGGATAATGAGGTAATAGTTTGTGACTCTACTTCTATAAATCTTTATAAGCTTGCAGCAGCAGCCCTAAAGCTGAAGGGTGACAGAAGGAAAATTATTAGCGAGGAGACAAATTTCCCAACAGACCTTTATATATTACAGGGCCTTGTTGAAAATCTTGATAAGGGTCATAAGCTCCTGTTAGCAAAAAGCAGGGATGGGTTCGGTGTTGATTATTCAGAGATTGAAAGTCTTATTGATTCAGATACGGCTCTTATTGTATTGACACTGGTTTCTTATAAGAGTGCCCGGATGCACGACATGAAGATGATTAATCAGCTTGCTCATAAATACGGTGCAATGGTAATATGGGATTTGTGTCATGCAGCGGGCGCTGTTCCGGTAGATCTTAATCTGACAGAGGCTGATATGGCTGTCGGATGTACTTATAAGTATCTTAATTGCGGACCCGGTTCTCCGGCTTTTCTATATGTAAGAGAGGATCTGCAGGCAGCATTGGATTCTCCTGTCTGGGGTTGGTTTGGTGATAAAAGACCTTTCGATTTTACCCTTGAATATTCCCCTGCAGACTCGGTTAAGAAATATATGGCCGGCACCTCGGGCATATTATCAATGTGTACTATAGAGCCAGCCCTTGAAATTACTCTTAGAGCAGGAATTGACAGGATAAGGAGTAAAAGCATCAGAATGTCAGAATTTTTTATCAGGATTTTTGATAAGCTTCTTAAAGATGCAGGTTATAAGCTCGGGTCACCTCTTGATCCGGATATCAGAGGATCTCATATTTCATTAAAACATTCTGAAGCATACAGGATAAGTAAAGCCCTGATAGACAGTAATAATGGGAATTATATAATTATACCAGATTTTCGACCCCCTGATAATTTAAGATTTGGTTTTGCACCCTTATATAATACTTTTTCTGAGATTGTATTGGTAGCGGGCGAGCTGCTTCGCATAATTAGCGATAATGAAATTTGCTTGTACACTTCAGATAAAGATGAAGTTACCTGATATTTTCCTATATTGCTCTTAGAATTATATCTATGGAAGGAATAATACAGATATATACTGAAAATGTAACTCCAAGATTAACTTATTCGCTGGATCTCATTTTTAAGACAATTCTTAATATCAGTTACTCAATTACATCTGATCCTGATCCCCTGCAACCTCTTATTAATTATTCTGATAACAGGAGTGTCGGCGGAATATTTATACAGCCTGAGGGCTTATTATTTGAATCAGATATCAGAAAGCAGGATATCTGGGTTGCTCACCTTGATGGATTGCCATTGTTTTTTCAGCAACCACCTGAGGCAGGCTTCTTTATTGATATCTTTTCTTTGGCATTTTACATGGTAACGAGGTATGAGGAATATTTACCTTTTACCCGCGATGAGCATGGTCGTTTTGCGGCAGAATCAAGTCTGGCTTATAAACATAGTTTTATTAATAAACCCATTGTTGACATATGGGCAATGCGCTTTGCCAGGACCATAAGTATTCTCTATCCGGATATAGTGTATAAAAAACCTGCCTTTAAGAGTCTGCTTACTCTGGATATTGACCAGCCATTCGCATACAGAGGCAAGGGGATATTTAGAAATTTAATTGGATCGATTGTAGATATCCTGAAGGGGCGAAAGGCTTCTGAGAGGCTTGTTTGCATTGCGGGAAGGGATAAAGATCCATATGATACCTATGATTATATAAGCGAAACAGCCCGCAAATATAAGTGCAAGGTAAAGTATTTCTTTACGGCTGGCAGGATGAGCAAATATGATAAAAATCCAAGTCCTTCCAGACCATGCTACCGTCGGCTTATAAAGAAATTGAGTTCGGAAAATACTATCGGTTTACATCCTTCCTACAGGTCAAATAATGATAAAAAGCTTTTGCTATGGGAAAAATCACGCCTTGAGAAAGTAGCTGGTTTTCAAATAGATGAAGTGAGAAAGCATTTTCTTCTTCTGGATTTTCCGCAAAGCTACCAGGATTTGATAGAAATTGGAATAAAGGCAGATTATACTCTTGGATTTATAAGAGAGGCCGGTTTCAGAGCGGGTATAGCACGACCATTCAAATTTTATGACCTGGTAAATGAGCTAGCTACAGACTTAACTCTTGTTCCTTTCCAATATACTGACGGAACGTTTCAACAGCATAAGAGACTGACACCCAAAGATGCAAAAAAGGCTATCAGGGAATTGATAGAAGAAACAAGAGCTGTTGGAGGGCTTTTTGTTAGTGTATGGCACAACACTTCACTGGCAAACAGTAATGATTGGAAGGGGTGGAGAGATGTATTTGAATATACTCTTAAAGAACAGATGAAGTTAGTGTAGAAATTCAGTTATTCAATAAATTCCAGCTCTTCGTCCTTTTGTACCTCTGAAATATAACCGTTTTCACATTTGATAGTCCTGGCAATAAACTTTTTTAGTATTGTGTAATTATGAGTTGCAACAATAACAGCACGTCCGGATCGGCTTATTTCCTTAAGTAACTTAATAATATCCTCAGATGTTTCCGGATCAAGGTTTCCTGTTGGCTCATCTGCAAGTATTATTTCAGGATCATTTAATAAGGCTCTTGCAATTACAACTCTCTGCTGCTCACCTCCAGACAGCTGGTGTGGCATCTTATAACCCTTCGTGCCCAGTCCAACCTTTTCCAGAACTTCTCCTATCCTCTGCGCTATATCCTTTTTCTGTTTCCATCCTGTAGCTTTTAAAACAAATTCCAGGTTTGCATAGACAGACCTGTCGGTAAGTAACTGAAAATCCTGGAATACAATACCGAGCTTTCTTCTCAATCTGGGGATATCTTTTCTCTTTAATTTTGAAAGATCATATCCTGCAACTATTCCCTTGCCTTCGGCAAGAGGAATCTGTCCGTTAATCGTTTTTACCAGGGATGTTTTTCCGCTTCCAACCTTGCCAATCAAATATACGAACTCCCCTTTATCAATATTTATATTAACATTGCTTAATACAAGGTGATCCTGCTGGTAAATTTTACATTCAGTAAGTGATATGATAGTATCAAGAGCCTGTCTGGGATTTTCCATTTCCATTACAAATATTTTCCGAAAGATACTTACAGAAGATGAAAGTTAAAAGGCAAAAGTAAAAAGTAAAAAGTAGAAAGTAAAAAGTAAAAAGTAGAAAGTAAAAAGTAAAAAGTTTGAGATTAGAAACTAATAGTTAATCGTTAATTGTTTGTTGCGCTCTATGCCCTTATCTATTTGCTATTTGCGACAAGCCAAAGGCTGGCTTTTTAACAAATTTGTTCTATTGTTGATAAGTTCAATAATAAAGGAAAAACGGGAGCGTTTTATAGTTGTAAATTTACAAACATTAAAGGAGGCAGGCTTCGTGCATCAGGGGAAGCATTGAATAAACGGGAATTAACTAATTATGAGAATAATAAAGCATCTTTTATTTATACTTTTGTTTTCAGTGCTTGTCACAAGCATTTCGGCGCAGAAAGCATTAGCTTCATATTATAATGAGAATAATTTTTTTAGAGCGAAAGAGTTATTTGATAAAGAGAAATATTCAGGTGCAATTGAACTGTTTGACAGGTTTATTGATGAGCACCCGGCTGAGATTAATAACCAAATTACTGAGGCAGAATATTATGCAGCTATTTCCTCGGTGAAGTTATATAATAATGATGCTGAATATCGTATTAATAATTTTATACGAAATCACCCTGAAAGTCCTTTAAGAAATTCAGCATGTTTTAACCTTGCAAATGGTTTTTACCAGGCAAAGAATTATCGCAATGCCATTGCTTATTATGAAAAGACCGACAGACTTGAGATAGATGATAAAGTTTTGCCTGAGTACTATTTTAAGTTGGGATATTCTCATTTTATGAAAGGAGACAGGAAGAGGGCGATGCTGTTTTTTTCGGAGATAATGGATATTGACACTGAATATACCCCTCCTGCTATATATTATTTTTCTCATATTGCCTATGAAGACAAAATGTATAGAACTGCATTGGATGGTTTTAAGAGATTGCAGGACGATGAGTCATTTGGTTCTGTTGTTCCGTTTTATATAGTACAGATAATGTATGTGATTGGCGATTTTGACGGAATTATTGAGATCGCTCCTTCAATTGTTAAAGATGCATCTAAGGAAAGGGCTTCGGAATTATACAGGGTAATAGGAGATGCTTATTTTAAGAAAGGTAATTATGCAGAAGCTGTTAAAAACCTTGAAGAACATGTATCCAGAGCTGTAAGAACAGGCAGGGAAGGCAGCTATCAGCTGGCATATTGTTATTATATGACAGAAGAATTTGATAAAGCAATTCCCCTCTTTAAAGAAGTGTGCAGAAAAAGAGACGAATTAAGTCAGAATGCATATTACCTGCTGGGTGATATATATATCAAGAAAGATGAGAAAAAGTTAGCTCAGACTTCTTTTTCTTCGGCCTCCAAGATGGACTTTGACAGCAGAATTAAGGAGGAGTCTTTATTTAATTTTGCCAAACTTACCTATGAGACAACATACTCTCCATTTGGAGAAGTAATTAGGGCCTTCCAGGAGTATATTGAACAATACCCCGGATCTGATAATATAGAGGAAGCATATGATTTCCTGGTTACTGCATATATGAAGGTTAAAAATTATGATGCAGCGATAAAATCTCTTGACAGGATTAGTATTAAGGATGAACGCCTTGAAAGAGCCTATCAGAAGGTAGCCTTTTACCGTGGTCTGGAGCTATATAAAAACATGAATTTATCTGTTGCAGTAGCAATGTTCGATAAGTCTTTAAGATATGGGAAGTATGATTTGATGATCAGGGCCAGGTCGGTTTACTGGAAAGCTGAAGCTTTATACAGGCAGGGCGGTGCTGATGAGGCACTTGATCTGTTTAAAGAATTCCTTGCCATCCCGGGAGCAAGCAGGCTTGATGAATATTATAATGCTTACTACAGTATTGCATACATTTATTATAACAAGCAAGATTATGAGACTGCTCTGAGTTGGTATCGTGATTATGAATCACACCTGGTTGGCGGAAATACTCATTTAGTTGCAGATTTGTATAATCGTATTGCCGACTGCTATTATATTTCTACCGAATACGACAGGGCTATTGCATACTACGACAGAGTAATTAATGCACAGGCTCCAGGTGCAGATTATGCAATGTTTCAAAAAGGATTTGCCCGTGGTCTGATGAATGATCAGAGAGGTAAAGAACAGGTTTTGACAAAGCTTATTAATAACTATGCATCTTCTGCTATCGTTCCTAATGCTCTTTTTGAGAGAGGACGAGCATATGTAGGTCTGTCTGAGAACGGTAAGGGAGAAAAGGATTTTGAGTCTATTATAAGGGATTATTCCAACAGTGTTTTTGTTCCAAGGGCAATGGTGCAGCTGGGTTTATTGTATTTTAATGATGGAGCTAATCAAAAGGCTATTAATCAGTATAAACAGGTAATAGAAAAATACCAGTCAACACCTGAAGCAAGATCTGCCCTAACCGGTTTAAGAACAACCTTTGTGGAGATGAATGATGTTGAGTCATATTTTAAATATATCAGGTCTTTGGATGGCTATGCAGATGTTAGCAGCAGTGAAAGAGATAGCCTGCTGTATATTTCAGGAGAGAACCTTTATGTATCAGGCGATTGCGAAAGATCATCATCTGTGTTTAAATCTTATCTGGATGAGTTTCCTCAGGGAAGCTTCAGGCTTAATGCAAGCTTCTACCTCGCAGATTGTCTCAGGTCTCAGGGAAGAAGAGATGAAGCGACTGATTATTATCTGGAAGTAGCTTCAATACCTAATAATCCCTTCCTTGAGCAAAGCTATGATGCACTCGCAAAGATTTATTTCAATAATGAAAAATACCAGGAAGCATATAATTACTTTGTGGAACTTGAGAATGTCGCCGAAATTCCTGAGAATATTCTTGGTGCCAGAGTTGGTCAGCTAAGGTCTGCCTATCAGCTTGGTGATCCGATTAAAGCTATCTATGCATCTTCCAGAGTTTTGGAGTCTGATATTATTACTGAAGATCTTGCCAGGGAGGCGACCTATATGAGCGCCAAGTCGAATTATGCTCTTGAAAACACTGACAGGGCACTGGAGGACTTCAGGAAGCTTGCTACAGAAACCACGACAGAAGAGGGTGCTGAATCTAACTACAGGGTTGCTGAGATACTATTTAAACGTGGCGAAATTGATAAAGCTGAAGAAATGGTATATAAATTTATTGATCAAAATTCTCCTCATCAATACTGGATGGCGCGAATGTTTATTCTGCTGGCTGATATCAGCCTGAGAAAGGACGATGAATTTCAGGCCCGGGCCACACTTCAGAGTCTGACAGATTATTACCAGATTGATGATGACGGAATCCTAGATGAGGTTAGGGCAAGACTTAGTGAGCTAAATGTTAACGAAGTTGTAAATGATACCATTAAACTCACAATTAAGAAAGAAGAATAGTGTTCAGGAAAATGATTGTTATAAACATGAAGAAAATTATATATATTATCCTTTTTTTCCTGGTAATACCGGGATCATTAGTTGCACAGGAAAATATCAACAGGGAGGTTAAATTATATAACCCTTTTAAACCAACTCTCTCGTGGGAAAACAAGATCCATTTCTCACCTGAAATTATTGACACCTCAGATGTGTCTCCCTTATTTAATTACAATATTTCTCCCCGGGTTTTTATGCCTGAGTATTCGGTCAGAACAATAAGTGCCGCTAAGCTTGAACCGGATCCGTTAAAAAAGCTTTATAAGAGCTACCTGAAACTGGGCTTTGGTAATTATTTCAGTCCGCTGGGTGAATTGAGTATATCAAGTGAAAGATCACGGAATAAGATTATTGGCTTTTATGCAGGTCATTCTTCATCATTCGGGAAATTAAAACTGGAAAATGATGATCAGGTATTTGCAGGTTATATGGATAATTACGCAACATTATATGGAACAAGGCTGTTCAGAAGATCTGCCCTGGCAGGAAATATTGATTTCGATCATATTAGAAGATATGCATATGGATATGATAGTTATAACCTCCTTCCGACAGAACCGGATAAAGACAGCCTTAGAATCGACTATTTTATGCCCTCGGCTAAAGTTAATTTCTATAGTACAAGACTAGACTCTTCTCACCTTGATTATGATATAAAACTAACTTACAACCTGGTATTGCAGAATAAAGATTTCTATCAGCATAATCCCGGACTGGAGGTGCAACTTGGTTATAATTTTAAGTCGTTTTATGCAAGAGCAGATATTGCATATGAGCTGTTCCTGTTCTCAGATTCAATAAACAATAATGCATCTCATCTGGTAACTGTAAATCCTTCTATTGGCAAACTTGGCAATAACTGGTCGTTTAAAGCAGGGGCAAAAATCAAAACATATTCAAGAGATGTTTTTGCATCAGGGCAGGATGTTGATTATAATACAAAATTATACCTGCACCCTGATGTAAGATTCCAGTTTACAGTAATACCTTCATTCGTAGTATTTTATATTGGACTGGATGGCGAATTAATGGATAATCGGGCCAGAAAAATAATAGAAACTAATCCACGACTGATCTATCATGACCCGGCAACAGGTGTTGTTCCTTCAGGAGAGCTATACAGGATCAATCCAACAAATAATATACTCAGGTTCGGAGGAGGAATTATGGGTAGTGCAGGAGAGTTTACCACTTATAAGATATCGGGTAGCTATACGCTTTTTGATAATATGCTATTTTTTGCAAACGACACAGTAGCGGGCAGAGCTTTTTACCCCTTATATGATGATGGAGAGCTGCTTAAGATCTATGGAGAATTTAATTCAAGAATAAACGATGAGTTTTCCGTTTCTGCTTATGCAACAATTTATTCTTATAAGTTGGAACAACTTGATTATCCATGGTATATGCCAAAATGGGAAGGTCGGGTATCTGTAAAGTATAATCTGAGGAATAAGATTATTGCAAATATTGATATAAATGGACTGTCTGAGAGATACGGGCTTTACGGACTTATGCCTTATAATACCGATATAGATCCTTATGCAATGAAGTTCCCGGCACATTTTTCAATAAACCTCGGAGCAGAGTATCGTTATACTAATATTTTATCCTTCTGGACAAGGCTTAATAATATCTCCGCAAACCGCTATTTTGAGTATGGATTTTACCCATCACAGCGCTTTTTGTTTATGGCAGGTTTTACTTATAGCATGTGATTTCGTCTTAATCCTGTATATATCTGTAAATAAGGCTAATACAGCCTGGTGGCTTACCAGGAAATACAGCTTATTTTTTGTCTTTAAATAAAGGTATTCTGCATTATTTTTAGTACTTTTGTCTGGTTAATAATCAGTGTAAAAATTATTATAAATTATTGATCCGGGATTGTGCCCTGAACGAAGTAAAAAATGAAATTGAACCAGGGGATATTTCTTTATAAATAGGGACAAAATAAGCTTAAAACAATAATGGAATTATAGAGCTTTATTATGATAAAGCCCATTCCTGATATAAAAAAAGAACATTACAATGAGTGATTCAGATAATAAGGAGAAGAAGATTGGTAGGATGAGTAATGACTACTCTGCTGAAAGTATACAGGTACTTGAGGGACTTGAAGCAGTAAGGAAGAGACCTGCTATGTATATTGGTGATATTGGCTTAAAGGGCTTACATCATCTCGTATATGAGGTTGTTGATAATTCTATTGATGAGGCATTGGCTGGTTATTGTACCGAAATAGATGTTATTATCAATACTGATGATTCTGTAACAGTTACAGATAATGGTCGTGGTATTCCAATAGACTATCATGAGAAGGAAAAAAAGTCTGCACTGGAAGTTGTAATGACAGTGCTGCATGCCGGTGGAAAGTTCGATAAGGATAGTTATAAAGTTTCAGGAGGTCTTCACGGAGTAGGGGTGTCCTGTGTAAATGCCCTTTCTAGTAAACTTACGGCTGAAGTTCACCGCAATGGAAAGATTTATGTGCAGGAATATTCACAGGGTAAGCCACTTGATGAGATAAAAGAAACTGGAAAGACAGATAAAACGGGAACCATCATTTCTTTTAAGCCAGACGAGTCAGTTTTTATCGTCAGTTCGTATAAGTTTGATATACTTGCCGCCAGGTTAAGAGAGCTTGCATTTCTGAACAAAGGGATCAGACTTACTATTACCGACAAGAGGGAAAAGGTTGAAAATGGTAATGGAGGAGACTTCCTTCGGGAGGAATTTTATTCTGACAGGGGACTGGCTGAATTTGTTGAGTATCTGGATAATACAAGAGAAAAACTTATTGAGAAGCAGATCTTTATTGAGACAGAGAAAAATGATGTCCCGGTTGAGATAGCTCTACAGTATAATACTTCGTTTTCTGAGAACGTCCATTCTTATGTTAATAATATTAACACTATTGAAGGAGGAACACATCTGGCCGGTTTTCGCAGGGGATTAACACGTACTTTGAAGAAGTATGCTGAAGAATCTGGACTTACATCCAAGCTCAAATTTGATATTAATGGTGATGATTTCAGGGAGGGTCTTACAGCCGTAATTTCTATAAAAGTTCAGGAGCCTCAGTTCGAGGGACAGACAAAAACCAAACTTGGTAACTCTGAGGTAATGGGAGCTGTCGACCAGGCAGTAAGCAGTATGCTTTCTAATTACCTGGAAGAGAACCCTAAAGATGCCAAACAGATTGTACAAAAAGTAATTTTGGCTGCAACAGCAAGACATGCGGCTCGTAAGGCACGTGAATTGGTTCAGCGAAAGAATGTTCTCTCCGGCTCAGGATTGCCGGGTAAACTGGCAGACTGCGCTGATCGTGATCCTGAGAATTGCGAGATTTACCTTGTGGAGGGAGATTCGGCAGGAGGAACAGCAAAGCAGGGTCGGGACAGGAAGTTTCAGGCTATTTTGCCCTTAAGAGGTAAGATTCTTAATGTAGAAAAGGCAATGCAGCATAAAATATTTGACAATGAAGAAATTAAGAATATTTTCACAGCCCTGGGTGTAACAATCGGAACAGAGGATGACAGTAAGGCGCTGAATATGAAAGGTCTCCGCTACCATAAAGTGGTGATAATGACCGACGCCGATGTTGATGGTTCTCATATTACAACTCTTATTATGACATTCTTTTTCAGGTATATGCAGGACCTGATTCAAAATGGTCATCTTTATATTGCTACCCCACCTTTATACCTTGTAAAGAAAGGCTCAAAAAGTGCTTATTGCTGGACAGAAGATGAGCGAGATGAAAAAATCAAAGAGTTTGGTCAGGGTAAGGAAAGTTCAGTAAATATTCAGAGATACAAAGGTCTAGGAGAGATGAATGCCGAACAATTGTGGACTACCACTATGAATCCTGAATTCAGGACTCTGAGACAGGTAACTATCGAAAGTGCCGCAGAAGCAGACCATATTTTCTCTATGCTTATGGGTGATGAGGTACCACCTCGTCGTGAATTTATTGAGAAGCATGCCAAGTATGCTAATATTGATGTGTAGAGTGAGGCGTAAGGCTTAAGGCATGGGGCTTGGGGTCCGACTTCGATAAAACACAACTGTGGACAAAACCTAAGGCGCAAGGTGTAAGACAAAGATTGTGGATAAGTGATTAGTACTGAGATAGTCGAAGCAGAGCTAAGAATCTAAATAAAGATTATGAGGAATTTATTTATTGTTGCATTAATTGTAATTGGAAACGCTATTTACGCCCAGACACCGGAGCAGACTATTAAGTCTATTTTTGATAATGCACTTAGTGATAAAACAGCTGAAGAACATTTATATTACCTGTGCAAGAACACAAAGGGTCGACTTCCGGGGTCTCCTGAAGCGATACATGCAGTAGAATATACCAAATGGGCTTTAATGGAAGCAGGAGCTGATTCTGTTTGGCTGCAACCGGTTCCTGTTCCAAGATGGATCAGAGGTGAGGAAAGGGCTGTTGCTTATTCCAATATGGGAAATATTAATCTTACAATTTCAGCTCTCGGTTTATCGGTTGGAACAGATAAGGCAGGAATTGAGGCCGGACTTATTGAAGTTAAGACTTTTGACGAATTGAAGGAGTTAGGAGAAAATATTGTTTCAGGCAAGATAGTGTTCTTTAACAGACCTGTCGATAATACACTTATTAATACTTTTGCTGCTTATGGTGGTGCTGTTGATCAGAGAGTGAACGGGGCATCAGAAGCAGCAAAATATGGAGCGGAAGCAGTTATTGTAAGATCTCCAACCCATGCTGATCACGATTTTGCCCACACGGGTGTGGTGAGATATAGCGAAGGAATTAAGAAAATTCCGGCCCTTACCGTGTCTCCTGCAGATGCAGACAGGTTATCTGAGATGATTGATAATAACGGTAATGTAATCCTGAATCTTGTGTCTACCTGTTATAATTTACCTGATACCATATCATATAATGTTGTAGGTGAGATAAGAGGAAGCGTTAAGTCTGATGAGTATATTACAGTTGGAGGACATCTTGATGCCTGGGATATTAGTGAGGGGGCACACGACGATGCCGGAGGTTGTGTTCAGGCTATTGAAACTATCAGGTTATTTAAAGAGATTGGAGTGAATCCAAAACGTTCAGTTCGGGCGGTAATGTTTATGAACGAGGAAATGACATCTACCGGGGGACAGGTATATGCTGATATGGCTGAGAAAAATGGTGAGAAGCATTATGCTGCGCTGGAATCAGACAGGGGAGTTATGAGTCCTCTTGGTTTTGGATTTGGTGCAAGCGGGGAACGTCTTTCTGGACTTATTGGATTAAACACTTACTTTAAACCCTATGGTATTGAAAAATTCTTCAAAGGAGGAGGAGGATCTGATATTTCACCGCTGAGACGCCTTGGTACCCTTCAAATTGGTTATATGCCCGATACACAGAGATATTTCTGGTTTCATCATTCAGCAAATGACACCTTTGAACAGGTTAATATAAGAGAGATGCAGCTGGGCTCTGCTGCAATAGCTTCCCTGGTTTATCTTATTGATCTTTATGATCTCTAGAAAGGTTTAAGAGGTTTAAGTGGTTTTGTACCCCGTACCCTGCACCCTGCACCCTGCACCCTGCACCTAGTAATTATTATACACTTCAATCAACAACCTTTCTACCCGCTTACTTACCTGGTGGCTGGTGCAATCAAAGTTATTCGATAAAATACCAAAAGTAACTTCTCTGCCAGACTTAGTTATCAGATAACCGGCATAGTTTCGAACCCTGTTTACCGTACCGCTTTTTCCTCTGAGCCTGTTTTTTAGTTCAGGAGATAGAAAGTATGATTCAAAGGTGCCTTCTCCCGGTATTGCCAGTGACTTTTTAAAAAGATATGAATACTTCGCTTTTGATGACATTAATACCAGGTAGGAACTGATAAAGGAGGATGAAATGGCATTAGACCTTGAAAGTCCGCTGCCATCGGTCATATATAAGCCTGAGGTATTAAGTTCCTGAGATTTCAGAAACTCATAAATAACACTGATACCTCCATTAAGGCTGGCTGATTTATTTCCCGTATTTTCATAATCAAGTGTCCATGCAAGCGTCTCAGCAAAGAGATTAACGCTTTCCAGATTAGTGCAGCTAATAATATCAGAAAGGGGAGGAGAGATGGTCTGATAGGTTACTACTTCTATCTCAGGAAGCCTGTTGTCTAAATACTGTATATAATCTTTTAGCGTAGTCGGCTGCTCACTTATTTCCACTCCTAAAATATTTAACTCCCTGTGTAAAAGACTTGCGACAAGATAAGGTGGGTCAGGCATCGAAGCTTTAAGGGCAAAACTGTCTCTTTCTACCGGGATTGTGCCCTTAAGCTCTGCATAATCACCATAAGGTGTTAGATAAACATATCCCCTGTCGCTTTGTCCGTCTGCTTTAAGCTGGTTATGAATTATCAGTTCAGGAATTTCCGGCTTAAGACCTATTATTTGCGGGCTTGTTCCTGATTCACCAGTTCTAAAATATATTCTGTACATATTATCATAGACCGACAGACCATAAACACCAGCTCCGTAGTAATTTCCAAGGTCCGACCATGACCATCCGGGAGCAGCAGGGCTGTATTCAAATATTGAGGCATCTGCTATTATTTTACCATTTATTCTCTTTATTCCAGCTTCTATAATGGAATTTGCCCATTTTTTAATAAAATCGCCATAATGATCTTTAAAGTATTCTGATCCCAGCGTTGGATCGCCTCCACCCTTAATAATTATATATCCATTAAGTGTACCTTCGTCCAGTGTGCCGACATAACCTACCCTGGTATAATATCTGTAATCAGGACCCAGTATCTCCAGGCTGCTGCCTGTTGTTACCAGTTTCATAACAGAGGCACTGGTAAGAGCCATATTTTCATTAAATCCAGTTAGAATCTCACCTGTATTCGCGTCACGGATACATATCGATATACCTGCATTTCTGAAAGCAGAGTCGGATACATAATCATGGATTGCATTATCAATCTGGGAAAATAATGGTGCTGGCAAAACTAAAATTACCAGCCCGATAAGTATTCTTCTTATCATTTTCTCTCCTTTTCTCTTAACCCTATGCCCTTAACCCTAT
>CAZWLP010000050.1:16077-19032 GCA_964634565.1 uncultured Rikenellaceae bacterium
CTTTCGTCTTATTCATAGACATATCCTGCCTTTTGCATATCGCTCATTGACTGGAATGGGTGCTCTGGGCTGAGATATTTATTAAGATGCTTATATATATTTATTCTTATTTCTTTGGCCTGTTTATGATCCATTCTGTCGAAGGAATGACCGCCTGGTATGTCTTCATATATTTTATAAGTAAAATTCTTTTTATTCTCTGCCTTAAGTGTTTTAATAAGGTGTTCTACTTCAAGAACATTTACGTCTGCATCAATAGTATTGGTATGAATTAACAGCGGGGTTCCCTGGTATTTGTGAGCCTGCCATGCAGGGGATCTTCTCCTGTATTCTTCAACATCTGCGTAGGCTGTTTTTCCAATATGGTAGTCGGCAGAATAGAGATCTCTGTAGCTTTGAGTCTTATAGCCCATTCTGGCAATCAGATCGCTGACAGGTACACCTGCGTAAGCCACCTTGTAATTATCTGGATATTCAAAAATATTAAACAGGGTAATTAAACCACCATGACTCCATCCAAATATTCCCACCCTGTTTTTATCAATAATATCATAATTATCAAGCATATATTGCCTGCTGGCATCAACATCCTGTACTTCCAGTCCGCCATAATCTATATTTCGGTAGTGTCCTCCACCATATCCGGTAGAGCCCCTGTATTCTGCTGCCACTATTATATAACCCTGAGTAACAAGCTCTCTGATAATATGAGTGTAATAAGTACTCAGATTGGAATGAACTCCTCCATGTGGAAATACCAGCAGGGGATACTTTTTAGATGGATCGATATTTTTTGGAAAGAATATATACGACCAGAATTTTAAAGGGTTACCTGCTCCCTGAGCGGTCGGGTTTGGTTCTCTTGCAGGAGGAGGTCCTGTCATATAAACTTTCTCAACAAATGCGATATCACCAACTCTGTTGTACCACTGAACATCGTCAATCATTTTTTCGACCACATCAAGTCTGTGGTTAAGACTTTCAAATTGTCTTTCGACACTCTTAATGGCTTCCAGCAATTCAGTGTTGCCCGGTTGTGATCTTGCAGCTGATGATATAACAAACAGTGCAATTAGTATAGATGCAAACCTGAAATAAAATCTTTTCATAATTATTTATTTAATTTTTTTTATTTTAAGTTACTAAGATCTATAATACCTGAGTAGACTTTTGCGGCCGGACCTTTCAGGTAAATATTTGTTGCCTTCTCCTTTGAAAGAATAAAGCTAACCTCAAGAAGTCCACCTCTTGTTTCAACAAGTACCTTATGCTCCATATCAGTACTACCCCATCTGCCTGATATTGCAGAAGCTGTAATTCCGGTGCCACAGGAGAGCGTTTCATCTTCAACTCCTCTTTCATAGGTTCGGACCTTTATTCTGTCGGTCAGAGTCTCCACGAAATTAACATTAGTTCCGCCTGGCTCGAATTGTTTTGTCCACCTTATTGATCCTCCTCTGGCAACAACATCGATATTATCGACTCCCGGAACAGGTATAATGTAGTGAGGAGATCCTGTGTCTATAAAATGGTTCCCGGATATCACCCTTGGTTTTAATACATCGTTAATGCTGATTTTTACTTCATTGTTTTCTGTACGATGTGCTGAATGAGCGCCATCGGCAGCATAAAACATACAATCACCATCAACTATTCCATTATCAAGTGCAAAGGCAAAAGCGCATCTTCCACCGTTACCACACATACTTCCTATATTGCCATCAGCATTAAAATATTGCATCTCGAAAGCATATTCCGGATGATCGCTTATTAGTATCATTCCGTCGGCTCCAATACCAAAATGCCTGTCGCAGAGTCTCTGAATTAATTTGCTGTTGCCGACAGGAAATTCTTTATTACGATTATCTATGATAATAAAATCATTCCCTGCTCCATGATATTTGTTAAATTCTTTTTGCATTTCGTTAAAAAGGTGTTAAACAGCCCTGAAATATTGTCATCATCATAAAAAATACTGACATTTCGTTAACAAAAACACTGGTTTACAGGTTACACAAAGGGCTCTGAGTATAAAGGTATAGTTTTTGGGAAATCTTTTTCCAAAGTTTTAAAGAAGTTTAACATAAATAATACGGACATGAAAGCTAAAAGGATAGCAGGTACAGTGATGGTAGCACTCTTCAGTGCACTGGTGGCATTATTTGTATACGCACGGTTTTTTGATAAGCCACAGGAAGTGATTTCAGACAGGGGTAATGTGATGGAGCAGACGACTCATTTAACCACAACGGGGTTTGTGCCGGATGGTCTTGTCGATTTTACTGATGTTGCCGGCAAGGTTGTTCATGCTGTGGTACATGTAAAAACAGAAACAGTACAACAATATATGGGTACAAATCCTATAATGGAGTATTTCTATGGCGACAGGTATAGCAATGAAAGAACAGTAAGAGGTTTTGGATCGGGAGTGTTAATCAGCTCTGATGGCTATATCGTAACAAATAATCATGTTATTGAGGATGCAGATGAGGTAGAAGTAACTTTGAATGACAGAAGAACATATGAAGCAAGTGTTGTGGGCAGAGATCCCAGTACTGACATAGCCTTACTTAAGATAGATGCAAAAAATATGCCCTATATAGGAATCGGTGATTCTGATAATCTGCTGCTCGGAGAATGGGTCCTTGCAATAGGAAACCCATTTAATCTGACCTCTACGGTTACGGCAGGAATTGTTAGCGCTAAGGGTCGCAGTCTTGGTTTATTGAACGACACTTACAGGATTGAATCATTTATTCAGACCGATGCAGCTCTAAATGTTGGAAATAGCGGAGGAGCCCTTGTTAATACAAGAGGGGAGCTTGTAGGTATAACAACAGCCATCCTGTCACCCAATGGCACCTATGCAGGAAATTCATTTGCAGTACCTGTAAATATTGTAAAAAAGATAGTTGACGATCTTAAAGAATATGGTGAAGTCCAGAGAGCAATTAT
>CAZWLP010000051.1:0-18976 GCA_964634565.1 uncultured Rikenellaceae bacterium
TAGTTACCTTAACTACCAGTTTAAGCTGCTGACTTGACTCTAGCTTGAAATCCCATGTTTTTGCATAATCATTATCCTTATTTGAGTATAACACATTCTTATTATTATCAAGAATCTTAAACTCAATAGGAGGCAGATTATTATTACCACATATAGCAAGGCGGTAATCCTGATCAGAGTAAAATGTTTTATATAGCTCAGCCTCTTCACCCTCGGTCAGGATGGCAGCATGATAATTTCCATCATGTGTATATGAACCCAGTTCTTCCTTGCAAATTTTCTTTGCAAATCCTTTGCACTGAGCAGTTGATTGCGCAGAAAATGCAAACAATAGAACAGATACAAAAAATATTGTGCCTATAACTTTTCTCATAATTACTTATTTTACAAAAGATGATCTGACTTCCGCAACCTTCTCCGACAACTCCATAAATATTTCAGGAGTCATATTGGATGTGATCTCAGATCTCAGAATAGTAACGTTAGTCTCCTCATCTATCTCAGGTTTAATTTTTGTTGCAGTAATTGTAAACTTATCGAAGACATTCTTTATCTCAGTCATCTGCTCAATAATACCAGGAATCGCAGGATGTTCATTATTGTCCTCAAGAAGCCTTACCATTATGTCTACAGATAGTTTCTGATCAATAATCCTGCCAACCAGCTTATTTGTATCAAAATCTTCAATATTAACCAGTTGAGTAGCAATGTAAAGACCTTCAAGCCAACCACCTACAAGAACAATAGAAGCAATAGCAGGTTGCTCATTATCTGCAAGGTAAGAATTTGTATTAAGGAAGGTTTCAGAAACAATATCCAGAATAACTTCTCTGTTATTTACGTTCTCCTCCAAACGATTTATTGTTTCCTCGTTAATTGCATCAAGTATGCCAAGACCATCAGCCATCTTTTTAGCTGCATTCATATAATCAATTACCAGCTGGGTTTGATCATAGAGGCTTGAGAAACTCAAATCACAGGTATAGATACCGAGGTTTAATGCCATAGCCCTGTTTGTTGAATAAAGAGATACTGCATCAACCGGATTTAATAGCTCAGCATCAAAACTGGCTCCGGCAGACTTTATTAACATTGCTGATTCGAGAGGTGAAGGCAAAGCATTAAAAATTTTCTTTGCTTCCTTAACATCCTGGAGAGTAGATTCATCTACCTCTGTAATATCAACAGTTTTAGAGGATTCCTCCTGACCACCACCCGATTTACAGCCATTTATCATATAAGCCGCTACGACAACCGTAATAATTGTTAGGAAAGATTTAAACATTGGATTAATTTTCATGATTGTTAGTTTTTATAACTGGTGTATTTTCGGACTAATTTAGCATATAATTTTTATTTTTCAAAAAGGTTGGAATGCCTGTTTTTTTACCTTTGCACAAAACACAGAATATGGAGAACAAAGATACAAGCCTTAAGCATCTGAGAAAAAACCTTATTTCAGGCGATGATTCAAAACTGATTAAAGAAATTGAGAGCTTAAGAAACAGAAAATCTGAACCGGGAGCAGTGCTACTATTAAAAGAGATTTATGAAAAAACCGGTAATAATGAAATAAGAAAAGTGATAGAAGAATTCCTTAATGATTTAAGCGACCAGAACTTAACTGATGAGGTCATAAATGCAATTGATACAGCTGAGCTGGAACTTACCAGACAGGTATTTATATCATCATGCTGGCAGTCGGGTCTTGACTATTCATCATATATCCAGAAGTTTATAGAGTATTCTGTTGAATTCGATTATCTTGCCGCTCTTGAGTGCTATTCAGTTATAGAAGAATGGTCAGGATCAGGCAGCAGCGAAGATCTCAGGATGTGGGCTGACATGATAGCAGACTCCCTGGATGATCAAACAGAAGAAAAGAAGGCGCTTCTTAAAGCTATAGCGTCAATACTGGAGTAAAGGGGTATTACTCATAAGATGAAAAATACTTCATAAACTGGGCCCTTTCATATTTCCCGGGGTCCTTGATGTTTTTATAGTTTAACTTCCCCTTAAAAGAGTCAATAGAATCAAATCCCTTCTCGTCCATCCAGTTTTCAATCAGCTTATTCATCTCTTTAAGATACTCAATACCTTTGCTGTATAATACCGAGCATACCTGTACTGCATCAGCACCCGATAATATATATTTTACAGCGTCATGGCCGGTTTGAACACCTGTTGAGGCAGCAAGGTCAATATTTTGAACAAAGGCATTAACCATGGCAATCCACCTGAGAACATATCTTCTGTCTGATGAGGAACTAAACACACTTGCCGGGGTAATATTCATGCTGTTTATATCAATATCAGGTTCATAGAAACGATTAAACAACACCACACCATCAATCCCAAGATTATAAAACCTGTCTACAACATTAAGCAGGTTTGAAAATCTCTGTCCAATTTTTAGTGAAACA
This sequence comes from uncultured Rikenellaceae bacterium, assembly GCA_964634565.1. Taxonomy (GTDB): domain Bacteria; phylum Bacteroidota; class Bacteroidia; order Bacteroidales; family VadinHA17; genus JAUVKT01. The sequence continues at coordinate 2,424 of CAZWLP010000051.1, forward strand.
GGGATATTTAATTCACCTTTCAACCTTCTGGCAAGTAACATATACTGCTCTTCTGCCTCTGCCGAGCTCAGGTCCTTATCAACAGGCAGAAAAAACATATTTATTTCAATAGCTCTGGCTCCTGCACTCTCTATATTCTTTGAAAAATTTATCCAGTCTTCTGACGATATGCAGTTTATACTGGGAATTACCGGAATAGATAACTTCTCTCCAGCCTCCCTGATAAGGTTAAGATAATTATCGAGAGAATGAGATTTTGTATAGTAATTAATATAGTCTGCTGCCTCAGGGTAATCTGAAGATTGGGCCAGCTGACCGGCCTGATAATTTATTTGCTCTTCGAACAGGGATTTAAGCACCACTGCTCCTGCCCCATTATCTTCTGCAAGCTTCAATTTATCAATATCATCAGTTAAGCCACTACTACTTACAATAAGAGGGCTGCTAAGTTTTATGCCCAGGTAATTACTTGCCAAGTTTGCCATGTTTTATCTTTTTCGAGTTTATATTTTACAGTACCTTTCTCCAAATATCGAACTTCCAATTCTTATCATCGTACTTCCCTCTTCTATTGCAATCTTATAGTCGCCCGACATACCCATAGAAATTTCCTTGAAATTGGAATTATTCAAATAATAATCATTTTTCAATATATCGAAGATATTCTTTAGCTGTCTGAATTCAGATCGTACCTTATCCATATCTTCAGTAAAAGTAGCCATCCCCATAACTCCACATATATTTACTCCACTCAAGTCATTAAGTTCAGAACTTTTATGAAACCCGAGAATTTCCTCAAGGCTGAATCCATATTTACTTTCTTCATCAGCAATATAGAACTGAAGCAGTATATTAGCCTGGATTCCCTTCTTTTTTGCCTCCTTATCAATTACCCTGAGAAGTTTCAGGCTATCGACCGATTCAATCATAAAAACCTTATCGATAATATATTTTACTTTATTAGTCTGCAGATGACCTATCATATGCAAATTAAGGTCATCAGGCAAGCCAGGGTATTTATCAATAATCTCCTGAACCCTGTTCTCTCCAAAAATCCGCTGACCAACACTATAGGCCTCCAGAATATCCTCAAGAGGTTTAGTCTTTGATACAGCTACCAATGTAACACTTTCAGGGATCGATAACTTAAAATGTTTAATATTATCAGAAATAACAGTCATATAAGATTAAAGAATGTAAAAGTAAAAAAGCCCCTGTTATTAACCAAGGGCTTTTACTATTCTGGAGAAAAAAATTAATCTAGCAAGTGTATTGCAAGACCACTTCTGAGTTTTGGTTCAAACCATGTTGTTTTAGGTGGCATTATATTACCGGAATCAGCAATATCAATCAATTGTTTCATCGAAACAGCATACAATGCAAAGGCTGCTTTCATTTCACCACTGTCAACTCTTTGCTTCAGGGCATCAAGGCCTCGAATACCACCAACAAAATCTATTCTCTTTGATCTTCTGAGATCCTGAATATCGAGAAAGGGAGACAATACTGAATTAGTAAGAATAGTTACATCCAGTACAGCTATTGGGTCATTATCATCATAAGTATCATCTCTGGCCGTAAGGCTATACCACAACCCTTCAAGGTACATTGAAAAATTATGCAGCCTGTCTGGCTTATAGATATCCTTACCCTTTAACTCAATTATAAAATTCTCTTCGAGCTTTTTTAAAAATTCTTCAGGACTATTACCATTAAGATCTTTAACCAGCCTGTTATAATCAATTATTTTAAGCTGATTATCAGGAAAATGAACTGCCAGAAAAAAGTTAAAATCTTCCTCACCGGTATAGTCAGGATTCTGCTTTCTCTTTTCGGCACCCACAAGTGCTGCAGCAGCAGTTCTGTGATGCCCGTCTGCAACATAGGTATAGGGAACCTTTGTTCTAAACAACTCTTCAATTTTTCTATTGGAATCGTCATCCTCCACAACCCAGAAATGATGTCCAAAGCCATCTTCAGCAACAAAATCATACTCAGGATCCTGCTTACTGACAATTGATTCTACAATATTATCAATCTCCTTAACTGCAGGGTATGTAAAAAAGACAGGTTCAATATTCGCATTATTTACCCTGACATGAATCATTCTGTCTTCCTCTTTATCGGGTCTTGTAAGCTCGTGCTTTTTGATAACACCATTTAAATAATCATCTACAGAAGCTGCCCCAACAAGTCCATATTGAGTTCTGCCCTCCATTGTCTGGGCATAGATATAATAACTGGGTTTTTCATCCTGAACCAGCCATCTGTTTTTCTGCCAGAGTTTAAAATTACTCACCGACATATCATATACCTCCTGGCTGTGCACATCCGTACCCTGGGGCAGGTCTATTTCTGATCTTGTAATATGAAGTAATGACCTGCCCTTCCCTTCAGCCATTTTTCTGGCTTCCGACTCATTCATTACATCGTAAGGCAAACACGCCACCTCTTCCGCATATTCTTTGGGTGGACGTAATGCCCTGAACGGTTTAATTATTGCCATAATCTTATTTTCTTAATTTACTTTGTATGTGGTATCACCATTCTCCAGAAAGCCCACTATCTGTTTCGCAGCAGCAGCACCGGCATTAATGTTCGCCTCTGCCGTTTGTGCTCCCATTTTCTTTGGAGTAAAGAAGTATCTTCCCGCAAAATTAATTTCAATATCTTCTTTACAATCAGGCGCTATGTCGCTTATATATTTAAAATCTTCTCTTGTTTCAAAAATCTTAAGAAGTTCGGTCTCGTTAATTACCTCTTTCCTGGCTGTATTTACCAGTACTGCATCGGCAGGCATAGAAGACAGCAGGTCAATGCCGATAGACCCTTTAGTTTCAGCTGTTGCCGGGATATTAAGCGACACATACTGACAGGTAGAATATAGTTCTTTAACAGATGCTACCGGAGTAACACCATCGCCCTTTATTTTTTCGTTATCAACGTATGGATCAAAAGCATAGACCTCCATTCCAAATCCCAAAGCAATAGTTGCAATATATCTTCCAACATTACCATAGGCATGAATTCCAAGCTTCTTTCCCCTGAGTTCAGTTCCTGGTTTTCCATTATAATTACCTCTTGCCATAAGCACCATCATCCCCAGTGCAAGTTCTGCAACTGCATTGGAATTTTGTCCTGGCGTATTCATTGCGACAACACCTGCATGAGTACAGGCGTCAAGGTCCAGATTGTCATAACCTGCTCCTGCACGAACAACTATTTTCAGGTTTCCTGCCGCATCAATAACTTCTTTGGAAACGATATCACTTCTTACAATCATAGCGTCTGCATCAGAAACTGCTTTGAGAAGATCTGATTTATCAGTATACTTTTCCAGAAGTGCTAGTTCATAACCTGCCTTATCCAGAACACTTTTAATCCCTTCTACCGCTACAGGGGCAAAAGGTTTTTCTGTTGCTACAAGTACTTTCATAGTATAGTTTTTATTTTTTTCTTTCAAATTCCTTCATTGTTTCAACAAGGGCTTTAACACTCTCAATAGGAAGTGCATTATAAGTTGAGGCCCGGAAACCTCCAACATCTCTATGACCCTTTATACCAACCATACCTTTTGACGCTGCAAATTCATTAAAATCGGCTTCAAGTTCAGAATAGTCAGGAGCCATTACAAAACAAATATTCATTATCGAGCGATCTTCAACATTTGTGACTGCCGGAATAAACATTTGATTTCTATCAATCTCAGAATAAAGAAGGTCTGCTTTCTCAATATTCTTCTTCTGCATCTCTTTGAGTCCTCCATTATCTCTAAGCCATTTCAGGGTTTGCAGAGCTGCAAAAATTGGAAGAACCGGTGGAGTATTAAACATCGATCCCTTTGAGATATGCGTTCTGTAATCTAACATAGTAGGAATCGGGCGATCAACCTTGCCCAGCAGATCTTCTTTTACAATAGCAAAGGTTACCCCTGAAGGAGCCAGATTCTTTTGGGCACCACCATAAATAATACCATATTTTGAAACATCAACAGGACGACTGAATATATCTGACGACATATCTGCAATAAGTGGAACAGGAACATCCATATCTTCCTTTATCTCTGTACCATATATTGTGTTATTAGTAGTAATATGAAAATAATCGGCATCCTCAGGTACCTTATAGTCCTTAGGTATATAGTTAAAGTTACTATCTTTTGAAGAAGCGACCTCTACCGTCTCACCATATATCTTAGATTCCTTAATTGCTTTTGAAGCCCATGAGCCAGTATTAAGGTAAGCCGACTTAGTCTTAAAAAGGTTCATAGGAACCATTGCAAACTGTGTACTTGCGCCACCTCCAAGAAAGAGAACATGATATCCCTCCGGTATTGATAAAAGATCTTTAAACAATTGCTGAGCCTCATCATTTACCGCAATAAATTCCTTACTCCGGTGTGAAATTTCAAGAACAGACAACCCTGTACCTGCAAAGTCTCTGACTCCTTCAACCACCTTGTCAATTGTAAACTGAGGCAGTATTGAAGGCCCTGCATAAAAATTATGTTTTTTCATATCTATATGTTTTGATTTATTTAGATTATACAAATCTAAGGAATTATAATTATTCCAATCCTTATTATTGATGTTATACTAGTATTTATGTTTTAAGATTTATTATTTCCCCATCCCTGAATACAGGTATTACTTCTGTAGAATCTGGTTCGTGGCAAAATGGAATGCAATCATCCAGATCCTTATCCCTGAGCCTTTTTCTCTGAGCTGCTTTATCGATATAAGCAAGTGGATTATCTTTACCCATAGTCCACATATCAATACATATTTTTGCAGAATCACATTCTGTATAGAATTTACTATTTCCCAGTAGTTTTGTGCACAGAGCACCTGCAAAAAAAGAGTCTTCTATATTGATTTTGTTTTTCCACCCTGCACACAGAAGGATAATATTCCTTTCCCGGCTAACAAGCCACTCCGACAATGAGGAAATATTTAGAAATGATCCTATAACCACCATATAGCAACCTGCCGCCATCTCAATAGTCCTGGTCCCATTGGTTGTACTGTATACTATTGTCTTATCTTTTACCCTCTCCGGTGTAAAGTTAAAAGGAGAGTTGCCAAAGTCTGCAAAGTCGAGCACAAATCCATCACGCTCTGCAGCAACCATAAAGCCCTTATTCTTCATCTCTCTTGCCTCTTCCACTGTGCCAACAGGTATAAGTTTATAAGCACCATTGGCAAAAGCTGAACAAATCGCAGAAGTTGCTCTAAGTGTATCAACTACAACTACTATAGAATCAATATTTGCATGATATTCAAAAAGAGCAGGTGAAAGACATACTTCAATGCTATGCTTGCACATATTATAAATTAGTTAAGAAGTAACTTTCCTACTTATAGATCGGAAGACTTACAACCCTGGCCTTAAGATTCTTATTTCTTACCCTGATAAAGATTTCAGTATCTGCCTTCCAGTAACCTTTATTAAGGTATGCCATCCCTATTCCTTTCTTCATCATTGGCGACATGGTTCCAGATGTAACATGCCCTATTACTTCATCATTTTCGTTCACTACTTCGTAGTGATGACGAGGAATACCCCTGTCAATCATCTCAAAACCTTTCAGTCGCTTCTCTACTCCGTTCTGCTTCTGGGCAAGAAGCAAGTCCTTGTCGATAAATGATTTTGAATCGGTAAATTTTGTAATCCACCCCAGCCCTGCCTCAATGGGCGACGTAGTATCGTCAATATCGTTACCATAAAGACAATATCCCATTTCCAGCCTTAAGGTATCTCTGGCCGCCAGCCCAATTGGTTTAATGCCAAATTCATCACCGGCCTCAAAAACAGCCTTCCATATCTTCGCAGCATCATTATTATTCATATATATCTCGCAACCTCCGGCGCCAGTATATCCCGTTGTTGAAAACAGAATATTCTTAACACCTGCGAACTCAATTTCTTTAAATGTATAATATTCCATATCAACAACGTTATCTCCGGTAAGTTTCTGCATGGCTTTAAGTGCCAACGGTCCCTGAACAGCAAGCTGAGCAGTATCGTCCGATGCATTTACAATACCATTACCGGGGCTGATGCCAAATCCGGCTGCCTGCTTAACGCACCAGTTCCAATCTTTTTCTATATTTGCCGCGTTTACTACCAGAAGGTATTTCTCATCGTTAAACCGGTATACGAGTAAATCATCAATAATACCCCCTTTTCCATTCGGAAAGCATGAATATTGAACTTTACCATCAGTCAGCACCGATGCATCATTTGATGTAACATACTGAATAAAATCGAATGCTTTCGGACCCGTAACCCAGAATTCGCCCATATGCGAGACATCAAATACGCCAACTTTCTCACGCACAGTAATATGTTCGTCATTTATTCCTGTATATTCAATAGGCATATTATATCCGGCAAAAGGAACCATTCTGGCACCTGCCTCCTCGTGAAATCCGATAAATGCAGTATTCTTCATTTGATTATTTATTTAAGATTAATATTAGGTGAACAAATTTAAGAATTTGACTATAAAAGAGTCAAAATATCCGGTAAATTATAATATGTTTTAAATAGCATCAGCGATTTAACTTATCAGCAAGCTCTCCGGGTATTATTGTTTTTGGTGTCTTACTTGCTTTATATATATCCAGACCGCCTGAACCTCCTGGTCTGTCGGATGAAAACCATGAGATTCTTCTATCCTTTATTGACTGCCTGAAAAACAAATCGTTCCACTGAGAATTAAAGGGCCTTCCAAGATTTACTGCTTCGGAATAGACTCCTGATTCATCCCTTACAGACATAAAAATATCGTAAGCTCCAAAGCCGGGGTGCCCATTTGAACTGAACCATATTGTATCTCCCGTAACAGAAGTCCAGACAGCTTCTTCATTACCTTCTGAGTTAACCAGTGGTCCGAGGTTTATCGGGTTCGACCATTTTTTCTTCTTGATATGGATCATATAATATATATCGCGACCTCCGAAACTACCCTTTTTCCTGTCGCTGGTAAAAAATATCTGTTTCCCGTCGGGAGTTATTGAAATAGAGGTCTCTCTGCTGGCAGAATTGGTAATACTTAAATAAGGTTCAGGGCTGGTCCATTTCCCATTTTCAAAATAAGATATCAGAATATCACCATTGCCTGACCATCCGGCATAAACAAACATAAACTTATTCTCCTCATCCACGTAGAGAACTCCCTCGTTTAGTTCAGTCGCAATATTCTCACCGGCAGGACCTGCCACCGACCAGCTGCCATTATCATCGGTCGAAACAAAAATATTTTCATTATACTTCATATCCGTCATCAGAAACTGCTCCTTATCATCAATCTGTCTACGGCTTGTAAAATATATCAATTTATTATCCTTAACTACTATTGAAGAATAATCATCCCGTGATGAGTTAATATTATTTCCCAGGTTAGATATTACAATTGTTTCATCGGGTGTCCCCTGTTCTATTGCCAGGTTACATTCATTAATATACTTATTCACAACAGGATCAATCTTACCATCTTCAAGGCCCTTATCTGAGTACATATTATAAAAATCTATTGCCTTACCATAATCCCCCCTGAACTGGTATGCACGTCCGGTAAGAAGTATAAGATCCTCAGCAATATCCATATTCAGAGACCTTGCCTTAAGAAAATAAGGAAGGGCTCCCTGAGGGTCATCACCAAGTAATGAACAAACACCCATCTTATAATTCAGAGCAGCATTTTCCGGATTAAATTCATGTGCTGTCAGATAGTATTCTAAAGCCTCTACATATAAACCACCACCGAGTTCATAACACCTGTCTCCCTTCTTAATATTATCCCATGCTATATCAAATCCTTGCTTTTCAAGCTTAAACTCTGATTTTTCAATCTTCGCTTTTTGCTGTGCAATTGAAACAGGTAATAAAAAAATCAGAAGTATTGCTGCTAAATATATCCTTTTCATTTTCATAATTAAATCTGTTACATTCTAAATTTACTACAAATAATCCAAACTCCCTTATGCTTAACAAAGCAAAATTATTCAGTTAATCAGGTGTACACCATCTATTTTTTTATATTTTTGCTAACAGACCCTTAAATACCCATAATGTGGATGAATACAGTAAACGTTACATATCTTGAAGAAGTCTGTGGTGACTCCAAAGAGTTAATAAGGGAAATGGTAGATATATTTATTGAACAGGTTCCTGAGTTCTATACTGATATGCAGTCCCTGTATAATAATAAGAAATATCACGACCTGGGCCTGCTGGCACACAAGGCTAAATCGTCTATCGCAATAATGGGAATGGATAAGCTGGCAGTAAAACTCAAAGAGCTTGAGTTAATTGCAAAAGCTGGCGAAAAAACCGAGCAATACAGTGCTTATATTGATGAGTTTTATACTGAAACTGAAAAAGCAATAAAAGAATTAGAAAACTATATCAATAATTTGTAATATGCTTAAGGTAACTGAAATTGACAACCGTGTAGATCATGTAACATTTGATGGTGTTGATAAATTTAACGCGCTTATGGCGGAAGAAGCGAGAATTCAGTTAGCCAAGCTATTCGAAACAGCAAATGCCAAAGTTATTCTCGATCTCTCCGGGATAACTTATATAGACAGTTCAGGTTTTGGCTGCTTTCTTACTACAATGAAGTACGCAAGGAATAACTATGGTGTACTTAAACTCTGCAACCTCGACCCGGGTGTCAAAGCTCTTTTCAATACCCTTCAGCTTCATACAATATTCGAGATTTATGACGATCTGGATAGCTGTGTGGCAAGTTTCAAACATTAAGAAATCCGGAATAATATGAACAATAAAATAAGGTGGAAGCCGGGTACAATGATATATCCCCTTCCTGCTGTTATGGTTAGCTGTGGCTCTGTCCCTGAGGACTATAACATAATTACAATTGCATGGACAGGTACGGTATGCACTGATCCGCCAATGTGTTACATTTCAGTAAGACCATCCAGACATTCATACGGACTTATTAAGGAAAGTGGAGAATTTGTGATAAATCTTACAACCAAGGACCTTGCTAAACAAACTGATTGGTGCGGTGTGAAATCAGGGAAAGACATTGATAAATTTAAAGAATGTGGTTTAACACCGATTAAGGCTGATATTGTAAAATCGCCAATGATAGGAGAATCACCAATAAATATTGAATGTAAGGTTGTTGAGATAAAAGAACTGGGAATTCACCATATGTTCCTGGCAGAGGTGCTTGCTATACATGCTGACCCTGCATATTTTAACAGCGATACAAATGCTTTTGATCTTAGCAGGGCAAATATGATGTGCTATTCTCATGGCAAGTATTACGAGACAGGAAATTTTATTGGTAAATTCGGATTCTCTGTCAGGAAAAAGACGAGAAAAAAGAGAATTGGCAAAAAATAAGATATTAGGATAATTTACCATTATTTATTATTTTTCATAACCTTAAAAATCAGAACACATAAGCCTTAAATCCAATGAGCGAAAAGATCCTTAAAGCCTTAATGCAATTGTTTGCAATCATCGCAAGACCTCAAAGTAGTGATAGTGACAGGAGGGTTGTTGTAGAGGCGTTCCTGCGAAGACAATTAAACGAAGAACTGGTAAAAGAATACATCAGAATCTTTGATGATTTTTATAAAGAGGCCCAGGAAAGGCAAAAAAAGAGTGCCCAGAAGAAACGACACTCTGCAGTTTCAGTAAGAGTACTCAGAATAACCACCCAGGTAAATGATCAGCTTACCCAGGACCAGAAAATAATTGTTCTGGTACAGCTGCTTGAATTCTGTAAGTCGGACGGACAGAATGTAAGTGAGGATGAACTTGAGTTTATTGCTGCAGTGGCCGACACTTTTAATGTTGAGAGCCATGAATACGCTTTGATAAAAAGTTTTGTTCTTAATCCCTTTGACGAGGTACCCGACTCAAGCAATATTTTACTGATTGATAATAACGAAAAGACAAACTTAAAAGATGCCCATCATCTTAATAATGATGGTGTATCGGGTCAAATATGGTTTCTGGAGGTTTCGTCGGCAGGCATGCATTTTGTAAGGTTTTCAACCATTGGTGAGATCTATATGAACGGGCAGTTATTACATGATGATAAGGTATATGTATTTAATCCTGGTTCATCGCTCAGAGATCCTAAATCAACTCCAATCTATTATAGCGATATAATTACCCAGTTCAGAAAAGAAGAACTACAGGCTTCTCGTGTACTCTATAAAGTAAATGAACTAGAATACAGATTCAAGAGCGGACACACAGGCATACATACAATGTCGTTCGAGGAAGAATCTGGACGTCTTGTAGGTATAATGGGGGCTTCAGGAGCTGGAAAATCAACACTGCTAAACGTACTTAATGGCACAAATACCCCTTATTCCGGTGAGATTCTTATCAATGGGGTTAATATTCATAAAGACAAGGAAGAAGCTGAAGGTCAGATTGGCTATGTCTCACAGGATGATCTGCTTATTGAAGAATTAACAGTTTACCAGAACCTGTATTATAATGCCAAGCTATGTTTTGATAATCTTAGCGAAGAGGAAATAAATAATAAGGTAAATAAGACACTTGAGAGTCTTGGTTTATTTGAGATCAGGAACATGAAGGTAGGTAGTCCGCTGAACAAAAAAATAAGCGGAGGACAGAGAAAAAGACTTAATATCTCGCTTGAACTGATTCGGGAACCTGCTATTCTGTTTCTGGACGAACCCACATCAGGCCTGTCGTCAAGAGACTCAGAGAACATTCTGGACCTGCTTAAGGAACTCGCCCTTAAAGGAAAACTGCTTTTTGTAGTTATTCACCAGCCGTCGTCAGACATATTTAAGATGTTCGACCGACTGGTAATTCTTGATACCGGTGGTTACCTTATATATAATGGCGATCCTATTGAGTCGATAATATATTTTAAATCCAGAACTCACCAGGCTAACTGGAATGAAAGTGAGTGTCATGCCTGCGGAAATGTTAACCCGGAGCAGGTATTTAATATAGTAGAAGGGAAGGTACTCGATGAATACGGAAAAGCCACGAATGTAAGAAAGGTAACGCCAAAGGAATGGAACGAACACTATGAGACTCACCAGTCCAGTCAGGAAAAGAGCCTTGAACCAGGTCACGGTATACCCGATATTACTTTTAAAACACCGAACAGATTTAAGCAATTTAAGGTCTTTACAAAAAGAGATGTTCTGTCTAAACTGGCTGATAAGCAATATCTGCTAATTACATTGCTTGAGGCTCCGGTACTGGCATTCTTCCTGGCATTCCTGATTAAGTATTTTGACGAAAGTGCAACAAACGCTAAATATACACTGCTTGAAAATACCAATCTGCCCGTATATATATTTATGTCGGTTATTGTGGCAATCTTTATGGGCCTTACTGTTAGTGCCGAAGAAATAATTAAAGACAGAAAGATTTTAAAACGAGAAGCATTCCTTAATTTAAGCTGGAACAGTTACCTTCTCTCAAAAGTTGTAGTTCAATTGGTTATTTCTGCAATACAGGCCTTTTCATTTGTAATAATAGGGAACTCTATTACAGGCATCCAGGGAATGTGGTTTGAATACTGGCTTGTTCTTTTCTCATGCTGGGCAGCCTCAAATCTGCTCGGACTGGTTATTTCTGATAGTTTTAAGGCAGTTGTTACCATATATATACTTATTCCATTCCTGGTAATTCCTCAAATTATACTGAGTGGTATCATTGTAAAATTTGATAAACTAAATCCAAATATTTCTTCACCTACAAATATTCCGTTTTATGGAGAAGGAATTGTAGCCAGATGGGGATATGAAGCCCTGGCAGTAAAGCAGTTTATGGATAATGACTTCGAGAAGCCATTATATGAATACGACAAATTAATGAGTATCATGACCTTTAAGAAGAACTACTGGTACTCTACCATGAAAACAAAAATTGATAATCTGAGGGCCGATCTTGAAAAAAACACATTTGATGAAAGTTTCCGTAGCGACCTTGAAATTCTTAAAAATGAGATAGCACTCGAAATGCAAATCAGGAAATTAAATTACAAGTATCTTGATCAGCTTAAGGAAGGATCGCTTACAATGGAAGCTCTTGACGAAGCCCAGGTGTTTATTGATATTCTCAATAAAAATTACAAGAAGTGGTATAATGAGGCCAATAACAGAAGGGATGCTCTTATAACCAAAATGCAAAACGACGACCCACGTGCATTTGAGAATCTTAAAAACAGCCAGTTTAATGAAAATCTGGAGGAGTTCGTTACAAATAAGAATGAAACAGAGCGTCTGGTAGAATATAATGGCAGAATAGTACAAAAGATCGATCCTATTTTCAAAGATCCTGAGCAGAAATTTATTAAAGCACACTTCTATGCTCCACAGAAACAAATCTTTGGGCACTTTGTAAGCACCTTCTGGGTTAATATTATTGTAATATGGGCCATGACTATCTTTACTTATCTTGTGCTCTACTTCAGGCTTCTAAAAAGATTTCTCGACTATATGGGAGATGCATCAGACAGACGTAAAAACAAAAAAAAGAAATAAAAAACAGGGTATGAAAATCATACCCATGAAAAAAGGGGTATATATGGTATACCCCTTCCTTATTATATTCAAACCGATCTATTTGATATAATAATCTTATTCAGCAATCTTACTCTACAATCTCAATCATCTCAAACGGCACCCTGATAATGGATTCGTAGTCTTCTCCTGCTTCAAGCATATCCTCGTCATCCTCTTCGTAATACCATTTTATCTGAACCTCATTCTTTGCCTTATGAATAACTTCCAGTTTCTTAAAGACATCCAGAATGCATTTAGATGAACTTGTATTAAAGTATTCGAGTTTTACCTCAACAACTGTTTTCTGTAAGGGTGAATCCTTATAAGATTCAAGCCAGTCAACAAGTGGTTTATAGAACTCAACAGAGTTCTCAGGAATTGATCTTCCTTCTAATTTAAATACAGCTTCGTTTGAATCAAAACGAACTGTTGGAGTTTTAGGTGTTCCTTCAATAACGATCGGTTCCATATCAATAATTTTTTAGTTGTTAATTATTCTTTTTCAACAGAGTCTATTCTAATCTTTAAATGAAAGAATGAATAATCATCGTTGTAATGTATAAAACTATAATCTAACTTATTTCCTGTTTTGCGTGCTATATCAACAAGACCCAGTCCACCTCCTCCTTTATCGGATATCTTCTGATGATGCAGAATAAACTTATAAAGCTCTTTTATCTCTTCAGGCGATGAATTATTAATCTTTGAGATTTTACTCTCAAGGCTTTTAATCTTATCCCTGGTAATAAAATTACCTGCAGAAATAAAATATCCCTTCTCATTCCGGGCAATTACGATCAGACCAAACCTCTCTGAACTCTGGTCAGCAAAGTTTTCCGGCACTATATCGACATGATGATAAAGATTTTGCAGACTCTCTACAAGTACATTGTAGACCTTTTTCCTGATTTTCGACGGATCATTTGCCTCTTCTGTCTTCTTTTCAACCGAATCAAGGACATTATTGATAACATCTGAACTGATATCTCCCTTAAAAGAGAAGATAACATCCTCGGTTTGTAATTCTTTAAAAAAGTTCTCAACGCTAAAGCTCATCGGCGTCTCTTTGACTTAGGCATATATTTCCGATAACAAATATAAAAAAAATCTCAAGTCCAAAAAATTAATGCTATATCCATTTGACTAAATTATTAAATCAACCTTATGACTCAGTAAAAAATGAGATCCTAGCCGGGTCGGTCGACTAAAATATCTTTTCTCTTTCCGGCAAATAATTCATACTTAACAAGCTTGCTCTCAAGAGCCCCATTATAAAGAGTATATTTCTTAGCCGGTTTTAATCCCAAAGACTTTAATCCAACTCCACTCGATGTAATCAGCCATGCATCTGAGCCACTATAACCATGTTTAAGTCTCTCTCCTGTTTTACGATAGAATTCTGCAATATCCTCTTCCGAAAGCCTCTCACCATAAGGAGGATTCATTATAATTGTATAATTCACCCCTGCTGAATCTGATTTAAAAAAATCAGATAATCCAGCTTTAATTATTCCCTTCAAACCTGCGCTTGCAATGTTTTTTTGTGCAATCCTTAAGGCTTCAGCTGATCTGTCTGAACAACTTATATCACCCTTCACAGGTTTTATGAATTCTGTATCCTTCCTGATCTTATATAATAAAGACTCATCATAATCCGACCAGTTCATAAAACCGAAGTACGATCTGAACCGGCCCGGTGGAATTTTATTGGCTATTAAAGCTGCTTCTATTGCAAAAGTACCTGAACCACACATAGGATCGAGAAAGGGGCCTTCCCCATTCCAACCAGACATTTTAATTATCCCGGCAGCAAGTACCTCATTTATCGGGGCACGTGTGGCTTCTGTCCTGTAACCTCGCTTAAAAAGGGGTGTAACCGATGAGTCGATTGATATTGTAACATTATTCTCACTGATTCGCAGATTAAAAACTACATCAGGTCTTTGAGTATCAACAGATGGACGCCTGTTGAACTTTGCTCTGAATTTATCGACAATAGCATCCTTTAATACCAGTCCTGCATAAGCCGTATGTTTAAACAGAGTTGAATGCACAACCGATACAATTGAAAAAGTCTGGTCGACAGACATAAACCTGTCCCAGTCAAATCTTAAAGCATTGGAATATAGGTTTTTAGACGACCTTATTCTAAACTCCATCACAGGCTTAAGTATTGATAAAGCAGTTCTGAGCTGGTAATTAGCCCTGTACATCAGTTCTTTATCGCCTTCAAATTCTACTGCCCGGTTTGTTACCCTGATACTATCCGCACCAAGATCCCTGAGTTCATCAGCAAGGACTTCTTCGAGACCAAAAAGCGACTTGGCTATAAGTTGCATAGGTGTTCTGTTCTAATTAGTTTTCTTCAGCAGGGCATTATATAAGGACTTATCAGAAATAAGGTCAACTGCCTTCAGTAGTGCAGTATCATCCTTATTAACAATTTCGTAATACTCAGACATATCCCATAGATCACGCGCGACAAGTCCTTTTAGAATCTTAAATATTTGATTCTTGCTTATTAAATATTGGTCATTATCAAATTTCGCACCCATACTTTCAGCTTTTTCTATAAAGGTCTTGATTTCGTTATCAGAAAATTCAAAATCACTTTTAAACTTATCAAAAGACTTATATTTACGTATCAGGCTATTCCTGTTATGATCTACATAGTCGAGGGTAAATTCCGTAATCGCATTTGTACTTATAAGATCTCTGTAATAATCTGAATACCAGGCAGTATCTAAAGGAACAAAAATATCTGGCATTATTCCGCCACCACCAAACACTTCTCTTCCATTAACGAGAGTTTTATATTTCAATGAATCCGGAAATGAAATACTGTCGGCTGAAATCAACTCTCCATTTGAAAATCTTGAATAATAATCTCTTATATACTCCTCAAGTCCATCCTCATAAGGTCTCTGTATCAACCTGCCTGTCGGCGTATAGTATCTTGCTATAGTAAGCCTGACCATCGATCCGTCCTGCATATAAAAACCATTCTGCACCAGACCTTTCCCAAATGTACGTCTGCCCACTATTAATCCCCTGTCGTAATCCTGTAAGGCGCCGGCCAGTATCTCACTGGCTGATGCTGATCCTTCATCAACAAGAATCACGATCCTTGAACTTGCAAGATCTCCATTACCCCTGCTATCTAATTCCTGCCTGGGAGTTTTTAGTCCCTCCAGGTATACTATCATCTTCTTTTCAGCAAATAAATGGTCGGAAATCCTGATGGCAGACTCCAGGTAACCCCCCGTATTTCCCCTTAGGTCGATAATCAGGTGGAGCATATTTTTATTTAGCAGATCTTTTACTGCATCAGAAAACTCTTTCTGCGTTGTAGCAGCAAATTTATTAAGTTTAATATATCCTACTCCCTCAGTAATAATATATGAGGCATCGAGACTATTTACCGGAATCCTGTCACGAATAATTGTATAAGGGGTAATACCCTTTACTCCGCGTCTGTATATGCCCACTGTGACCTTTGAGCCCTTCTCTCCCAGCAGCCTTTTTCTTACGCCAGTCGTTGTTATTCCGACTCCTGCTACTTTCTCATCTTCAATAGTTATAATTCTGTCGCCGGCCCTGAGTCCTGCTTTTTCTGAAGGTCCACCAGGAATAGGAGCTATTACTATTATTGAGTCGTATAAAATATTAAACTGTATTCCTATTCCTTTAAAATTTCCTTCAAGTCCTTCATTCATTTCCTTTACTTCCTCGACTGAGAAATAAGCAGAATGAGGATCCAGATTCTTTAAAATTTCCTTAATCGCCTTTTCGGTCAACATCTCCTGATCTGTACTGTCTACATAGAAAGCATCAACCAGGGCCATTGTTCTGGCAATCTTTAAAGTCTGGTCGGTAAACATTTGCTGACCGCAAATATTTCCTGCTACCAGTACTGCTATTATTGCTATATATATTCTTTTCATGAAAACTGTTAATTTGCTAAATTATTAATCTGTAAAGTTGTAAAACTCCTTTCCCTTT
>CAZWLP010000052.1:0-18961 GCA_964634565.1 uncultured Rikenellaceae bacterium
TGTTATCATGACTTCTGTTATCACGACTTCTGTTATCACGACTTACATCATCACGACTTACATCATCACGACGTTCAGGTTTATCATTTCTTAGCTCATCGTTCTTTTTCGCATGATCAGCTTTATCTTCAACTTTAGCATCCTGTTTTGGAGGATTTTTCTGGGGGGCTGCTTTTACGTACTTGTCGTCAGTTTTCGTTCTGGGACGCCTGGACCGTCTTTTTGCGGCATCATCAGCCTCCCTGGATTCAGGAGATTTACTCTTTCTGGCGGATGAGTTGCTGTCAGCTGCCTCTTCAATAGCTTGCTGATCAAGAATAAGATAGATCAGATCCTGTTTGCGATACGATTCTACCTTTTTGATCTTAAGCTCCTTAGCTATCTCCTTTAAATCAGGAAGCAGCTTTTTATTTAACTCAAGAATGTCATACATAATAAATAAATAATTATAGGGGATATTGTTTTGAAATAAATTTGATTCTGAACCTTGTTTGAAATGGCTGCAGCAGAGTTGTCTGCAGAATAGCATGGAGTTTGTCGCTCCAGCTGTATTTATGCTGCAATATTACGCAAATAGTCAGTATAATACAAGATTCTTCGATGAAAATATTGCAATTGCCTGTCAAGAGGGCAGTTATTGGTCTTAAATCCCACATTATAAGTACAATATCTCTAAAATTTAGAATGATTATAATTTGAAGTTTCATTGTTCATAAGTATTTTTTTTACTATCATTGTATTTACGCCCTTCATAACCACATCATTGGGAGCCAGATATGCGTCAGCTAAAGATTACCAAACAGGTCACTAACCGTGATACGCCTTCGCTGGATAAATACCTGCAGGAGATAGGCAAGGTAGATCTGATAACTCCCGAGGAGGAAGTTTCTCTGGCAAGACTTATTAAATCGGGTGATAAAACAGCTCTTGCCAGGCTTGTTAAATCAAATCTTCGTTTTGTTGTTTCGGTAGCAAAGCAGTATCAGAACCAGGGGATGAGTTTACCGGATCTTATAAATGAAGGTAATCTTGGTCTGATTAAGGCTGCGCAGAGATTTGATGAAACCCGTGGTTTTAAATTTATATCATATGCGGTATGGTGGATAAGGCAGGCAATCCTTCAGGCTCTTGCCGAGCAGGCCAGGATAGTAAGATTGCCCGTTAATAAGATCGGATCAATAAACAAGATAAACAGGGCATTTGCACGCCTGGAGCAGGAATTTGAACGTGAACCATCTGCACAGGAGCTTGCCGATGTTCTGGAAATGGCACCGGAAGAGGTTAAGGAAGTTTTGAAATCAAATGGTCGTACTGTCAGTATGGATGCTCCAATAAGCAGTGAGGAGGATAATAATATGTACGATGTTATCCAGAGCGATGACAATCCGAGTCCTGACAGGCAATTAATAAATGAGTCTTTAACCTACGAGATAGACAGGGCTTTAAGTACACTTTCACCAAGGGAGGCAAAGGTTATAAAGCTTTATTTTGGAATTAATATGAAGCATCCGCTTACCCTTGAGGAGATAGGAGAGGAGCTTGGGCTTACAAGGGAAAGAGTTCGTCAGATAAAAGAAAAAGCATTAAAAAGAATACAGTTTACTACAAGAAGTAAGATATTAAAAACTTATCTTGGCTGATAATTTTTAGATAGTTTTAAATGAGTCATTTAGTTTCCCCATCACTGCTGGCAGCGAATTTCGGAAATCTTGAGGAGTCAATAAACCTGGTTAATAATAGCAGGGCCGACTGGCTTCACCTGGATATTATGGACGGAGTGTTTGTTCCTAATATATCGTTCGGTTTTCCGGTAATGAAATATGTTAAGGATTTAAGCACGCTTGATCTTGATGTTCATCTTATGATTATTGATCCTGACAGGTATCTTGAGAGATTCAGGGACGCAGGTGCGTCGGTACTGACAGTTCATTACGAGGCCTGTATTCATCTGAACCGGACCGTAAATGAGATCAGAAGGCTTGGAATGAAGGCTGGTGTATCTCTTAATCCTCACACTCCTGTTTCTGTTTTAAGAGATATTTTACCCTATATTGATCTGGTACTGATTATGACAGTTAACCCGGGTTACGGTGGTCAGTCTTTTATCGATAACAGCTACGACAGGATTGCTGAACTTCGTAATATGATAGATAAATCTGGCAAAGATGTTCTTATTGAGGTTGATGGAGGAGTGGATACTGGCAATGCGAAAAAGCTTATTGATTGCGGTGTTGATGTACTTGTTGCAGGAAGCTCAGTTTTTGGATCAGCCGATCCTTCGGCAACAATTGAAAAGCTGAAGACAGTTTAATTATGCTTCCAGGTACTCCATAATACCTTCCAGCTTATCAATATTAAACCACTTAATTGATTTATCGCGTGCCCACCAGGTAATTTGTCGCTTTGCGTATCTGCGGCTGTTTCGTTTAATCAGTTCAATAGCTTTATCAAATGTTATTTTGCCGTCGAAATAGCTAAATAGTTCTTTGTATCCTACCGTATTAAGAGCATTCAGATGACTAAGGTGATAAAGCGACCTTGCTTCTTCTACCAGACCGTCTTCCACCATTCTGTCGACCCTGAGATCAATTCTTTTATATAGTTTTTCCCTTTCCTGTTTAAGACCTACTTTTATAATATCAAAATCTCTGTTTTTTCCTTTATTTTTAAGAAAGGAAGAATATGGCTTACCTGTTGAGCCATATATCTCCAGGGCACGCAGTATTCTTTTATAGTTGCGAATATCTGTCCGTGCGTAGTAATCAGGATCAAGCATTTTTAGTTCGGTACGCAGTGAGGTAATTCCTTCCCTGTCGTATTTTTCGAGGTAGTGCTTTCTTATTTCAGGATCAACATCGGGAATTTCATCTATAGAACCGCATACAGCATCAATATAAAGACCTGATCCTCCGGCCATAATAATGTTATTATATGATTGAAAGAGTTTATTGAGTCTGGTGATTGCATCCTCTTCAAAGAGGCTGGCACTATAATAGGTATTGACGGAAATATGTTTAATAAAATGATGTCTGATTCTTTTTAAATCTGACTCAGGAGGTACTGCCGTCCCAATTGTCATTTCCTGATAAAACTGTCTTGAGTCGGCCGATATTATTTCTGTTTTAAACTGCTCGGCAAGATCCATGGCAAGGCGGCTCTTACCAATCCCTGTGGGCCCCAGGATTACTATAAGTCTATTACGCATATTATTTTGACTTCCGGTGCTATGAGTTACAGATCGTCGAAATCATCAATGTCATCAAACTCAGGAAGATCATTGTCATCGTCAATAACCAACTCGCCGTCAGGAAGGTCGTCAACTTCAATGTCGGCAGAAGCAAATCCATTTAAAATAATTTGTTTGGGAGGTCTTCCCTGCGACTGTACACATATGGGATATTCCCTGCCATCTATTATTTCAACTTCGCCTATACATTCTATAAACAGGGCTCTTTCATTGAACAGATCGAAGATGTAGAGAAGTTTTTGGTTCTCGTTAATAATAATATCATCTATAATAATATCTTCCATTATAGTGGTATTCGACCCCATATCAAAAAGGGTAAATTCCTCTTCTTTTTCCCACTTATCTGTAGCGGTAAAAAAGCTTGCTATATGAGAGTTATCGTATTCCAGTTCTTCCTGTATAGCTTTGTGAAAGTCTAGCAGGGTATTGTTTTCATCAAGTTCAAATTCTCTGCTAAATGACTCCTCTTCTCCTGAAATAAGTACAAATTTATAGATCATATTAAAGTAGATTTCGACCTATGCAATGTAGTAAATTTTCGAAAATAAAGTAATAATTCAATTTTTTTTTCGAAAGGATATCAATGCCTGCCTTCGGCGGCTGTGGTTTATGGTTTAAGTGGGGTTGAATTAGTTTGAAAGGGTTTGCAAGAGTTTGGGTTGTGTTATTAACACTGACCTGATCAGGAATCTCCCGAAAAACATTTATGGATTGTTGCCTGTGCAGAAGTGACAGATCAGGATAGATTTTGTATAAATTTTATGGTATCTATGCCATCGGCATAGTCATTTAGAGCCGGGAATTGTGACATGCCAAAGGGAGTATATCCTTTGCCCACGATTGTTTGTATCTGGTCTTTTCTTATTTTGAGATCAGTTTTTATGTCTTTTTCGTTCTTATACAGGCTGTAATTTAATACGCTTACGGGCGAGCTAAAACCGGCATCCTCCTTAAGCAGTACAAGGCCATGATCATAGTAAGCTTTATTCTCAAGGCTGTAAAGAGCTTTGTTATACTTATAATTATTGTGATAGGGAATATATGATAGTAGGTCTGAATAAGCTGTCCAGTTATTTTTAAGCCGGTTTATTTTAAAGTCAGCTGGCAGGTAGAGTTTTGAAACACTTCGGCATCCCAGTCCGAAATAGTAGAAAATGTCTTTCCCCAGTTTTTCCAGATCATAATCCTCTGTTTCGGAGTCAATAATAGCAGCACTGTTCCTGTTTTTCCTGAAGATATGTGGTTTAGAGCCGAAATAGTATTCGAAGTATCTCGAACTGTTATTGCTGCCTGTTGCAATTACAGCATCAAAACCATCAATAGTATCTTCTTTCAATATAATATAATCTTTAAAGCGTGGATCCGTTTCAATTAGAATAGATGCCAGTGCATTTATAAGTTCAGTATCTTTGGAGCTGGTTTTACCAAGGAATATATTTCCTGTAATCAGAACGCTCAGAAAATCATGAAAGCCAACAAGCGGAATATTACCAGCCATTACAACGCCGAATTTCAATATATGTCTGTTTTGTTGGTCGACAGAGTAGGGGGCAAGCCATTTTTCAAGGATATCCTCTTTTAAATTGAGTGCAAGGGCTTCAATGCTGTTAATTACAAACTGTGGAATAAACCATGGATTGGATTTATATAGGTTTAATGCAAGCTCTCTAAGTTTACTTCCCTGAGGGCTTACAGGATCAGAGGAGCAGGCATCCATCATCACCTCCCCGAGCCTTGAAAAGGCAGCAATACGATCTGAAAGTCCGGGTCCGCTCATAATACCTGTTTATGCAAAAATATCATTTAAATAGAAAAGGCTGCTCAAAAAGCAGCCCTAAACTAAAACTTATTCCGTTAACAGATCAGCTGAGAGCGAAATTTACTGTAATTGAGAATTTGACCCTTACGGCTTCGCCTCTTTGTTTACCCGGCGTCCATAGCGATGATTCCTTTACAGCCCTGAGAGCTTCATTGTCGAGTACGGGATCTACTCCTTTTACTATGTCTACATTCGTAACGGTGCCATCAGGCTCAACTATAAAGTTAATATATACTTTGCCCTGTATACCATTTTCGACGGCTATTTTCGGATAGCTAATGCTATTCTGCACCCAATCCCTGAAAGTATTTATATCTCCGCCGTTAAAAGTTGGCATTTCTTCAACAGCAGTGAAAATATCTTTCTCTGCTACCGGATCTTCACTGGTAACAGAATTATCGGCAGGGGCAGCTAAATCTGTTACACTGTTATTATCAGGTGGTAGCTGTCCTTTATCTTCCTGCGAGCAGGAGAAAAGAAAAAATAGCAGTAGGGCCAGAGGTACTATAAGCAATAGCTTAAGTCCTGCCACATTACTGGTTTTCTGTTTAGTCATCATGATTATTCGTTTTTTAATTAGAGTTTTGTTGGCAAAGGCATTTTGAATTGTAAATAGTTTTGTTCTGAATACCTGGTTTATCAGTAATTGAGTGTAGCTAACAGGATTTTCACCTTCATCTATCATCTTTTCATCAGCCTGGTATTCATGGATTGCTTTTAGAGACCTGTTATAGAGGTATACAAAGGGGTTAAACCAAAAGATTATTGATACTATTTTAATAAATACAAGGTCTGAGAAGTGATTATGTTCGATATGCTTTTGTTCATGTTCTTCTATCTTTCGCTCTTCATCACTGTCGAGAGTAGTTGAAAGAAATATATAACCGAAGGCTGAGAATCCTGAGATATTATTAAAATCAGTATAAATTTTATTTGATCCGGCTGTTTTTCCTTTTTTGATAATCTGGAATATCCTTATTATATAATAAGATGTAAGAGAAGTACTTACGCAGAAGCCGCTTAAGTATATTATCTTTAAGATAAGCGGAAATAATAAGCTTTCTGATCTTCCTCCTTCCGGTCTTATTATTACAGATTCGAGATTAACTATGCCGGAAATACTCCTCTGTATTTCTGCAAGGCTGGCGGTTGAGCTTATTTTAAAATGTATTAACGGCAGTATAAGAGAAAGGGACAGAGAAATAATCAGGTAGGCCCTGTTTCTTTTATAGTGGGTGTCATTACTTAACAGGAGAAGGTAGAAGAAATAAAGTACTCCCATATATGTTGTGGCCCCAATAAGGTAATTTACCGATGGTGTCATTTTTTTGTTTTTTGCCTGGCAATTTCTTCTTCCATTAATTTCATTATGTCTTCCATCTCATTCACCGACATAGATTTCTCGTTGGCAAAGAAACTTACCATATTTTCAAAAGAATTGGAAAAATAGTTTTTTACAAAAGTCTTCATATATGATTTCTTATACTGATCCCTGCTTACAAGAGGGAAGTACTCATGTGTTCTTCCGTAGGCTTTATGATTAACAAATCCCTTATCCTGAAGTATCCTCACTATGGTACTTACGGTGTTATATGCAGGTTTTGGCTCATTAAAGCGCTCAAGTATCTCTTTTACAAACCCCTTTTCAATATCCCAGAGTATCTGCATTACCTGTTCTTCAGCTCTTGTAAGTTCTCTCATGTTTTTTGCAAATCAGATTTTATGCCTGAAAGATACAACGAATAAGTTAGTTATGCAACTAAAATCTTAATTAAAGTACTTATTTATGAATATTTTCAGAAGATTAGTGTCAGGCTTGCTAAAATATTGTAATTTTAAAAAAATGCTTTATCGTCTGATATTATGAAAAGGGGGGCTGTATTTCTTGAGAATATTCGAATCTCTGTCAGGGCAATAAGATCTAATCGCCTGAGAGCAATTCTGACAATGCTGATTATAGCATTTGGAATTATGGCACTGGTAGGGATTCTTACTGCCATTGATGCTATAAAGGGCTCACTTACCAACCAGTTTGCGATGATGGGAGCAAATACCTTTACCATAACAAGCAGGGGTTTTAACGTGGTTATTGGATCGAGCGAAACAAGGGTTAAGAATCACGCCTATATATCATATCGTGAGGCAATGGAATTTAAGGAAAGGTTCCAGGAGCCTGCTATAAGCTCAGTTTCTGTTACAGCGAGCGGAATGGCTACTATTAGTTACAGGGACGAGGAGACAAACCCCATTGTTCAGTTACTTGGTGTTGATGAGAATTACCTTGATGCAGGGGGGTACGAGATAGAAAGGGGACGAAATTTCAGCCCCGGTGAAGTAGCTTCGAACAGGAGCCTTGCGGTAATAGGGGCCGACCTGGTGAGGGATCTTTTTATGGAAAATGAGGATCCCATAGATAAGGTAATAAATGTTGCAGGAGTAAAGCTTAAGGTAATTGGTGTTTTGAAATCAAAGGGAGCCAGCATTATTGCAAGCGATAACATTTGCTTTATGCCCGTAACAACTGCACGCCATTTCTTTAGTCGACCCAATATGACCTACAGTATATCGGTAATGCCTGTAAGGGGTACCAGTATGGAAATGCTGGAAAGTGAAGCGGAGGGACTATTCAGGGTTATTCGCGGACTTGATCCCAGGGATGAAACAGACTTTAATATTTCAAAGAGCGATCAGATAGCTGATATGCTGATTGAGAATATTAAGTTTGTTACTATTGCCGCCACGCTAATTGGATTTATTACATTGTTTGGTGCAGCTATAGGATTAATGAATATTATGCTGGTTTCGGTAACTGAAAGAACCCGTGAGATTGGTGTGCGAAAAGCGATGGGAGCGAAGACAAAAGTTATAAAGAGGCAGTTTTTGTTTGAATCTATATTAATAAGTCAGTTTGGTGGTATTCTGGGGATATTATTTGGCTTATTAATTGGAAATTTGATATCTTCCGCTTTGCAGAGTAGTTTTATAGTTCCATGGAGGTGGGTTATGGGAGGTGTGGGGCTATGCTTTGTTGTTGGGGTTATATCCGGATATTTTCCGGCAGTGAGAGCGGCAAGGATTGATCCGATTGAGGCACTTAGGTATGAATAAAATATATTTGTAATGGAAAATCAAATTATACAGGAGCAGACCAAAAATTATCCGGGAATAAATTATGATAAGGATAAAGACACTCTGTTTATTAAAGGAAGATCTATACCTGAGAATCCTGAGAGCGTTTTTAAGCCTCTGCGCGATTGGGTAAATGATTATTTTAGATTATCAGAATCTTTGAATATGTCAATTATTCTGGAGTATATAAATAGTGGTTCATCCAAGCATCTGATTGAAATACTTAAGGTTCTGAAGCAACACCAGGATAAGGGAAAAAAACTTAATATTACCTGGTATTATGAGGAAGATGATGAGGCAATAATGGAGCTTGGCGAGCACTTCAGGGATACATCAGGACTGCCAATTAAGATCGAGATGCTTATTGATTGAGAAGTGTGTTCTGAGAGGTGAGCAGGTGTGTTTTGGGCTGGTGGAATTATATATTATATATAATAAAATACCGGGATAAGATATTAAGGGTAATCGGTTCAGGAAGAGTAAGTATTTACGAAACAAGAAGTAACTGCAATCAAAAAGGCACCTCTTATTCAGAGATGCCTTAATTATATAATATTAGGCTACCTGCCAAATGTTTTTAATCCATAAGTTCTTCCACAAGGTCGACTACCCTTACTGAGTAACCCCACTCGTTATCATACCATGAAAGGACTTTAACCATCTTTCCGTTTACCATTGTGCTGAGTGCATCGAAGATAGACGAATGAGGGTTATGAATTACGTCAACCGAAACTATGGGATCCTCTGTATATTCAAGGATACCTTTCATTGCTCCGTTGGCAGCTTCTTTCATAGCGGCATTAATTTCTTCGGCTGTTGTTTCTGTTTTAAGTACTGCAACCAGGTCAACCAGTGAGCCTGTCGGAGTAGGTACTCTTACTGCCATACCATCCATTTTCCCCTTAAGGTCGGGAATAACAATTCCTACAGCTTTTGCTGCCCCTGTAGTGGTAGGTATTTGAGAGACCGCAGCAGATCTTGCCCTTCTCAGGTCTGAGTGCGGGAGGTCCAGAATTACCTGGTCGTTTGTATATGAATGTATTGTTGTCATAAAACCCTGCTCGATACCAAATTTATCGTTAAGGACCTTGGCAATCGGAGCCAGGCAATTTGTAGTACAGGAGGCGTTTGAAACACACTGATGTTCTGGTTTAAGGTCTTCATTGTTTACTCCCAGTACTATTGTTGCATCAATCTTATCTTTGGAAGGCACTGTAAGAATAACCTTTTTTGCCCCGTTCTTAAGGTGATCTCCATATCCGCCCTTAGGACTTTCCTTTGATCTGAAAACACCGGTTGATTCTACTACCACATCAGGGGTTTCGACCCATGGAATTGATATAGGACTTCTTTCAGCTGTTACCTTGATCTTTTTATCGTTGACGATAAGGTATTCTCCTTCGTAAGATACTCCTTCGAATTTACCCTGTGTTGAATCATATTTAAGAAGGTGAGCCAGTGTTTTTGTATCAGTCAGATCGTTAATCCCAACAACTTCTATATCTGGTCTCTCCAGAGCAATTTTAAACACATTTCTACCAATTCTGCCAAATCCGTTAATGGCTACTTTAATTTTAGACATAATTTTAAAATTATTAAGTGAAAAAATGAGAAGTTACAAAAGTATAAATAATAGAGTTACCTGTCAATAGGAGAGTTACTTTTGTTTTCTGAAAAAGAGATTCTGGAATTTTACAGAACCGGGATTAAGAGGATCTATTACTATGCCCATTCGATAGGTAACATATATGGAAAAGAAGATAGCATTATTGTCGTTGGAGGCCATAATAGGAATTTCTTTAGCATAGCCTTCAAGACTTGCTCCCAGTTCGATAGCGTGTATTATCTTATCTTCTTTACTGTATTCAAAATTAAAGCCTCCTTTGGCGTAGAGTCCGGGTGTTATTTTTGTTTCATCAATTCCCTTGAAAAATGATGCTTTACTGTATATATCGGCTGGACTATGGATATCTGAATTAAAGGTTTCTTCTCTCAGTTCGTATGTTATTCCGCCAACGGCATATATTACATTATAGTATATAGGCTTTGATACAGCAATACTGGGTCCACCCACGTAAAAATATCTTATTGCCACTCCTCCCAGGTCAGCTTTTTTAAATATTTCATTCTGTTGACCTAATCCTCCTCTGAGAGAGAAAGTATTATTGAGTTTTCCGAAGGTAAAGCTGCTTCCAGACTGAATATATGGACTGGCCAGTTTTATCTCTTTGGGATGCTTAATTACATTTATCTCGAATTCAACAATCTTCTTGTTAAGGAAATCGACCCGTTTACCTTCGCGATATCCAATACCATAACCATTGCTGTTCAGGGATAAAGAAAATGTTCGTTCATTTCTGTAGAACACCCTTTGTTGCTCATCAAGTTCACCCTGAGCCTTAACAGTAAGAATAGTAAGTACTATTAACAGAAATACAGACAGCAGCTTTTTCATATCCTGCTGAATTGAAATATTATTGTAAAAAATAAATTACCCTGTGTACTCAGTACCTGAGTCTACTTTACTGTAGGCCGGGCAATTTTCTTTTCCGCAGGAGCTAAGTGCCAGAGCAAGAGCAAATATTACTGCGCTTATAAGTGCAATTTTCTTCATAGTTTGAAATTTTCTAAACACAAAAATAAACTTTTCAGTTAATATACAATCTTCGTACCGAAATTAAATAATAAATAAATTCTTTCAAAAAATGAGTGACCTGATTATTATGATAATTATCAGGTCACTCCAAAGATCATTTTCTGCATTAACAGGCAGATCGCTAAACTTGTTCAATAATATTCTTACAGCCTGGGAAAATCTCCCATTAGCCATTTAATACCTGCACTTTCCAGTTCCTTCTTGAAAGCCGGTATTTCAGTTTCTATTATCTCCTTCAGTCTGGCATATTCGGTCTCAAATTTTTCTTTTGCCAGGTCGTACTGTTCAACCTGTGAACCCATAATTCCATGTTCCGCACTGCTATTGGCTGATATTGCAAATCTTGCCCTGCCAGAAATTGTGGGTGTATCAGAATCGCTTCTTGCAAAGCCTCTTCCACCACCTATTACCATCACAATATCTGTAATTCTTTTTTCCAGGTCGCTTGCCTTTTCCATAAGGGCATTAGTATTGGCCGGGGTACTCATCAGTGTCCTTTTCAGGTTACCCAGGTTATTTGCCATTTCGCCGGCGTAGTTACTTGTAGCGCTTATAGTGACATTAAGATCTGCCGCTTTTTTAAGGAACTCAAATTTTGCCTTATAATCGGGAGTGCCAAGTGCGTTGTTGTTAAGGGTATTTACCTTAAAACTCTTAGATTCTATAAGAGTTGTATAGTTTCCATTAAATACCTTTTCCATTTTTATTGTATAGTTACCAGGAGGTACAGCAGGTCCTCTTTGCTGGAGGTATCTCATATCCCATGTAAATGACGAAACTCCCTTTTTTACAGGTCTTTCAATTTTTCTTATAATATTCCCATCTTCATCACTAATTGTAAACAGAAGTACCGGTGGCTTTTCGTCATTCTCAGCCTGAAGTTCTTCCTTTGTCGGGAAATCAATTTCTCTTCCTGCTTTCTCGGCTGCTTTCTGAGATTTGATTCTCTTTTGTTTAAGAGTCTCGTAACCTTCTTTAAGGTTATATCTTATTGTAACAGCAGGATTGGGATTGGGTACAGAAAAGTGAACCTCACCCTGGTAGTTTGTATTTGATGCAGGATAATAAAGGAGTCCGTCTTTAATATCAAAAATATGGGCGTCCTTATTCATAACATCACTCTGCAGCTTTCTGATATATGAATAGTCTTCAAGAACATAAAAACCTCTTCCGAAGGTTGCCACTACCAGGTCGTTTTCTCTTTCCTGTATATCAAGGTCTTTTACCTGAATTGTTGGGATGCCATTTTTTATCTGGTTCCATTGCTTTCCTCCATCCAGTGTTAGCCAGACTCCCCATTCAGTACCAATAAATAATATATTAGGGTCGAGGTGATCTTCCTGTATAACATAAATTGTTCCGGATGGAAGATTCCCTGCAATTGATGTCCAGGTATTACCCTTATCGGTACTCTTTATTATATAAGGTGTAAAATCGCTGCTGTTTTTTCTTCCGTCGAAACAGGCATAAACGGTATTTACATTATGCTGGGATGGTAATACGTAATTTACAAAGGTCATATCAGGGACACCGGTGAAGCTGCTGTATTTTTTCCAGTTTCCTCCATCGTCCTCGGTAATCCAGATTAATCCGTCGTCTGTTCCTGCGTATATCATACCTTTTTGCATTGGCGATTCTGCAAGTGCGAATATATTTCCAAAGGGTGAGGTAGACATGTTTTTTGCAACTGCTTCAGGTGGCCATATTTTGCCCATCATTGGTAGTTCATCCATACCAATTTGTCTGGTCAGATCAGGACTTATCTCAATCCATGAGTCACCCATATCAGTACTCTTATGTACTTTATTTGAAGCAACATAGATTGTACTTGGGTTGAAAGGACTTATAAAATACGGGGTATTCCAATTAAACCTGTATGTCTCATCTTCCCTTGGCTGAGGCTTAATAGAAACGGTATTTCCTGTACGCTCATCATATCTTCTTAAGCCGCAATACTGTGAAGAAGCATAATGAATGTCTGGATTGCCAGGGATGGGAGTTGAAAGATAGCCATCACCTCCGATTGTGTATATCCAGTCGGAATTAACAATATCTCTTCTAAGTGTTCGTGAGGGGCCATACCATGAACCGTTATCCTGTGCACCACCGTAAATATTATAAAATGGCAGATCATTATCGACCCTGACATGATAATACTGGGTAATTGGGAAGTTTGATTTAAAGATCCAGTTTTCACCTCTGTCCCAGCTTTCGTAAATACCACCATCGCATCCGGCAAGGTAGTAGTCGGTATTATTTGGGTCGACCCACAGGGCATGGTTGTCGACATGCTTATTTTTTTCTCCTACCGCTTCCCATGTCTTTCCGCCATCGTTGGTAACCATGTTTCTTACATCCATGGATATAACCCTGTTCTTGTCGGCGGGATCAACATATATTTCGTTGTAGTACTGAGGACTGCCTGGAATCATATCACTCATCCTGGTCCAGCTTTCACCCAGGTCTACAGACCTGTAAAAACCCCCTTTATTGCCTGGCAGTTCAACTATTGCATAAATTATATCAGGATCAGACGGAGCCAATCCAAGACCAATTCTTCCCACATCTCCGGATGGTAGTCCATTTGTAAGCTTCTTCCACGTAAGACCAGCGTCTTCTGATTTATAGATAGCAGACTCGGGTCCTCCGTCTATTTTGGAGTAAACCCTTCTTTCTCTCTGGTGGGTAGTGGCGTAGATAATATCAGGGTTTCTCGGGTCGATCTCCATATCGGACACTCCTGTATATGGACCACTCTTAAGGATTAATTCCCAGTTTTTTCCTCCATCCGTTGTTTTATACAAACCACGATCACCCCCTGGTCCCCATACAGGTCCCTGTGCAGCAACATAAACGGTATTACTGTTTCGTGGGTCGATCATTATTTTACCAATATGTTCTGATTTTTTAAGCCCCATATTAGTAAATGACTTACCCCCGTCTGTGGTTTTATAAACGCCATCGCCATAGGCAAGGTTACGTTGTGAGTTATTTTCTCCTGTGCCGACCCACAGCACGAAAGGGTTATTAGGATCTATTGCAAGAGCTCCAATTGAAAATACCGGTTTATTATCAAAAATCGGCTTAAAGGTTGTTCCCTTGTTTTCGGTTTTCCACAATCCGCCGGATGCTGTTCCTACATAATATTCTGAAGGATTTTCAGGATTTACTGCAAAATCGGCAATCCTGCCTGAGTAGGAAGCTGGTCCAACCGACCTGAATCTGAGATTACTCAGACCGGCGCTGCTGTTTCCTGATCCCTGCGATTGGGCAACAGGAGCTTGCCTGCTTCTTCTTTGTGCCTCAACTGGCTGAATAAAAAATAGTAAACCTGCTCCTATCAATAGAGATAGTGCAAGCCAACGTTTGAATTCAATTTTCATGTTATCGTAGTTTATGATTAAGTTTCTATACTGTAAATCTACAGAATTATAAGAGACAGGAAGTATAGACAGGGTTGTTAAATAGCAGATTTAAGAATTTTTAAGATGTATACTTAGAACCAGATTGCTGGTTTGATTGTTTAATTGATTGATAAATATTGCCAGTTATGAAAAATTTGATAGTATTTTTGATCCTTGGATCAGGCCTTTTTATATCATTAAATATGAACGGACAGGATAATAAATTTTACAATATTCTAACACCATTTGAGAATAGTGTTATAAACAACAAAGCTACTGAGAGACCTTTTACCGGTAAGTACACTGATAATAAGGAAAGCGGGACCTATTTGTGTAAACAATGTGGCGAAGCTCTTTACAGGTCAGATAGCAAATTCGATTCTGATTGTGGATGGCCCAGCTTTGATGACGAGATCGAAGGAGCGGTAAAACGAATAGCTGATGCCGATGGCTTAAGAACTGAGATAGTATGCAATAATTGCGGGGCGCACCTGGGGCATGTTTTCCTGGGTGAGGGTTTTACTCCTCTTAACACAAGACATTGCGTTAATTCAGTTTCAATGGATTTTGTGCCTGCCGATCTTGACAGGGGCAGGTATGAGACTGCTATTCTTGCCGGGGGATGCTTCTGGGGGGTTGAATACTACCTGCAGAAGGAGGTGGGGGTTAAGTCTGTAACTTCGGGTTATATTGGAGGACATGTTAAGAATCCTTCCTATAAAGAAGTATGTACAGGCCGCACAGGTCATGCAGAAGCTGTGAAAGTTATATTTGATCCTGATCAGATCTCCTATGAAAAAGTGGTTAAGCTCTTTCTGGAGATCCATGATCCGACTCAGGTAGGTCGGCAGGGACCTGATATTGGTGATCAATACAGATCGGGTATCTTCTATATGAATGAGAAGCAGGCAGAAATAGCAAAATCCCTGCTCGGTCAGCTGTCTGCAAAGGGACTTAAGATAGCTACTGAGCTAAGTGCTGCATCAGAGTTTTACGAGGCTGAGGATTATCACCAGGATTATTATTTTAATAATGGTAAGATGCCTTATTGTCACGGGTATACGAAGAGGTTTTAAAGAGGGCAAAGGGCTAAGAGCAAAGCGTGATCTCCGCTTCTCTCCGACTTTTTACTTGAGTCTTTAGCCTTTCGTCTTATTTGCTATAAACCCCTGTTTTTGAAGCACATCAAGCAGAACCTGAGAGAAGTGCTCATTATCAGCTTTCTTATACCTTACATCAGTAAATACCTGGGCCAGGTTATCTTTCTTATTCTCTCTTACAAATTGTTTTGAGTCTTCTCTTTCCTCTTTGGCTGAGTAAATCTGATTTATTTCGTTTGCTGAATAGTTCTTGTATTTTTCATTGTGAACCACAGCAGAGAGAGGAAGCCTGTCAACCTGCAGGGGATCTTCATCAGGCCATCCAAGTGTAATTGTTGTCAGCGGGACTACCCCCTTTGGAAGATCAAGAATATCAATAATCTTATCGGCGGTATAAATGGTTGTTCCCAGGTAACAAATTCCAAGACCTTTCGACTCTGCAGCAACACAAAATGTTTGTGCAGCCAGCAGGGCATCGATTGCAGCAGTCATAAACGACAGGAAGTTATCATATCCCGGTTCAGCGTTTCTTTGTCTGCACCATAAATTAAACCTGTTAAAATCTGCACAGAAAGTAAGTACAACAGGTGCATCTTTAACCATTGGCTGATTAAAATGGCAGGGAGCAAGTTTGGTTTTCATTTTGGTGTCTCTGCTTGTTATTATGCTGTATACCTGCATATTGCCGGTAGTGGAGGTGCGACAGGAAGCTTCCAGCAGCTCATTTAGCAGTTCTTCTGAGACATCTTTAATTTTGTACTTTCTTATTGTTTTCCTCTTAAGTAATATTTCCATTATTGCAATAAATTTTTACTGCAAAGAAACTTATTCTTTGCAATGGAATACAGTGATAATTGTCATTAGCAGTTATCAGATCTGGAAATCGACTCCAAGTTCATCAGCAACTTCCTTATACTCTTTAGCTACCTGTGGAACAAGATAAATTCCATCTTTCATCAGTTTCTCTTCTGCTTCTCTTTCTGGCTCACCTGGTATAAGCACTTTCTGGTGACCTTCTGTAGGTTTAGATTTTTTAAATGTTTCGATCCACTTATCCATCCTGGATTTAAACTCATCGGGTTTCATAAAGCCATCAATTCTGATTGCGCCGAAGAAATGACCTGTTCCTTCACCCACTTCTTCAAGGTCATTTTCAAGGTAGGCTGCCAGTGCCGGCACAAAAGGACCAAAACCTGCTCCGGACATAACACCTGATAGAATATCCACTATTGAACCCAGACAGTAACCCTTATTACTGCCCAATTCTCTTGATCCTCCCAGAGGAAGTATTGCTCCGCCAAGCCTCAGGTCGGCAGGGTCGTTGGTAGGGTGACCATCTTTATCCTGGATAAAACCGAAGGGGATCTTTTCATTCTTCTTTTCCCTGATAACCACCTTACCTCTTGCAACCGGTGTTGTTGCAAAGTCGGCTATAAAGGGAGGGTATTTACCTGCTGGGGCAGCAAAAGCAATAGGGTTGGTGCCAAGTAATCTTTCCAGTGAGAATGTAGGTGCAACGGAAGCATTGGCATTTGTCATGGTAATACCTATCATGTCGTGTTCCAGTGCCATCATTGAATAATATCCTGCAATCCCAAAATGATTTGAATTCTTTGTGGCTACCCAGCCCGAGCCACATAGGCTTGCCTTTTCTATGGCCAGTTCCATGGATTTTTTTCCAGCTACCATACCAAAGGCCCTGTCGCCATCAATAACCGCCGTGGAAGGGGTTTCGTGTACTACCTTAAGATCTGGAGAGCTGTTAATCCGTTTCTTTTGCCAGAGATCGTAGTAGGTCTTGATTCTTAGCAGACCATGTGATGAAATGGCTCTAAGCTCAGCCTTCATCAGAACATTTGTAATAGTAAGTGCGTCACTTTCAGAACAGCCCATTTTCAACAGGATGTTTCTGGTTGTTTCAAAGAGGTAATCGTAAGTAAATGTCATATCTTGAGATTTAGTTATTACGGTTCACTACTGTAGCACTGGCCTGTGAAGTTGGCATTATTAATATATCATTAATATTTACGTGTTCCGGCAATGTTACACAATAATAAATTACATCTGCAATATCGTCTCCGCTAAGAGGTTTCATACCATTATATGGAATCTTAGCCTTTTCTTTATCACCCTTAAATCTTACAAGCGAGAATTCGGTATCGACCATACCCGGGGCAATGTTTGTAACCTTGATATTATTATTTACAAAGTCTATTCTCATGGCTTTTGAAAGTGCATCCACGGCATACTTACTTGCACAATATACATTACCATTCTCGTAGACTTCCTTTCCGGCAATTGATCCTATATTCAGAATATGTCCCTTATTTCTTTTTACCATAAGCGGAGATACGATTCTGGTAACATATAACAATCCTTTAATATTGGTATCTATCATTCTTTCCCAGTCGTCAATTACACCCTTGTCAATATGTCCGAGTCCGACGGCCAGTCCGGCATTATTTACCAGTATATCTATATCCCTCCATTCTTCGGGCAGTTTGCCCAGTTTGTCTTCTACCTCATTTAGATTACGTACATCGAAGTTAAGCGATAATATCTTAATATTATATCTGGCTGTAAGGTCTTTTTCGAGTTCACCAAGTCTGTCAGACCTTCTGCCTGTGATTATCAGATTGAAACCATTTTTGGCGAATATTTGAGCTGTACTAAGCCCTATTCCAGCAGTTGCACCGGTTATAAGAACAATTTTTTTCATAGGAATTGATTATTTTACTTTTTGTAAAAATAGTCATCTTTTACGAGTCAGAAAAAATAAGATATTAACTGTTATATGCCAATAGTTTTACTGCTTTTAGAGGAATCGATTAAACTTATATCTTTGCACTTCTTAAAGTTATTTTTATGGGCAAAAAGCAGGAAGTTAGATCTATGTTCGATTCGATTGCCTGGAGATATGATTTTTTAAATCATTTTCTTTCATTCGGGACGGATTTTTTGTGGAGAAAGAAAGCTATTGCAGAAATACGAAAAAGGATTAAGCCAGAACATATTCTGGATGTAGCTACCGGCACCTGTGATCTGGCTCTGGCAGCTATAAAGTTAAAGCCAGAGTCAATTATTGGTGTGGATATCAGTCAGAGGATGTTGGAAGAAGGGAGAAAAAAGATCCATAGGAAGCACCTCGAAGATAAGATTAAACTGGAAGTAGCTGAGAGCGAAAATCTCCCTTTTGATGATTCGGTCTTTGATGTTTGCATGGTTGCTTTCGGGGTACGGAATTTTGAGGATCCGCTTAAGGGACTGGAGGAGATGCACAGGGTGCTGACATACGGAGGAGTAATTATGGTACTCGAATTTTCAAAACCCACAAGGTTCCCATTTAAGAGTCTATATTATTTCTATTTCAACCGGATATTGCCCCTGTTTGGTAAAATATTTTCAAAGAGCAGGGAAGCATATAACTATCTCCCTGAATCAGTAATGGCTTTTGCTGAGGGAGAAGGCTTTCTTGAGCTGCTTGCATCGGCCGGTTTTTCCGATCTTAGCCAGCGAAGACTTAGCGGGGGTATAGCTACCATCTATTCCGGACTTAAAGGCGAAGAGCCGGTAGAATAAGATTGTGGATGGGTGGATGGGTGGATG
>CAZWLP010000053.1:0-18724 GCA_964634565.1 uncultured Rikenellaceae bacterium
TGGGATTTTGGTGATGGCCACACAAGTATGGATTTTGAACCTTCACACCAGTATAGCAGATACGATTCTTATAGTGTAAAGCTCTATGCTATTTCAAAACATGGCTGTATAGACAGCCTGATAATTACAGATGCCTTCGGGAAGAATAGTTGCTATCTCAGATTTCCGAATGCATTTATTCCTAACGATGGTGGTCCTACCGGTGGATATTATTCAAGCAGAACGGATATAGAATCAGAAGTTTTCCATCCGGTATGGTCTGGAGTTACAGATTATAACCTCAGGATTTTTACCAGGACCGGGTTGATGATCTTCGAAACAAACGATATTAATATAGGCTGGGATGGCTACTACAGGGGACAGAAGGTTGATCCCGGAGTATATATCTGGAAGGTACGCGGCGTATTTAAAACCGGGGATCCCTTTGTTCAGGGTGGTGATATAACCCTGCTGCCCAAGAGATAATCCGACTATTTCTGTTAGTCATAGAATTCCTTGCATTTATCACTTAATAATAAATATTTAACAAAAAACCCCTTTGATGCAACATAAAGGGGGGTAAAAAACGTATTAATGTATAGTAATTTAATATGAATTAACTATTTTCGTACGTAACTTGGATTAACAAATCAGACTTGCAGAAACTTAAACAATATATCTGGCTATTATTAGTTGCTGGCTTATCTACTATAAAGATATATGGTCAGGATCCGCATTTCTCCCAGTTCTATGCCAACGCATTGTACCTGGCTCCTTCTTTTGCCGGTGCTATAGAGGAAAACAGGATCTCGCTGAACTATCGGAATCAGTGGCCCGCAATACCGGGCGTCTTCCATACCTACAGTTTTTCATACGATCGCTACCTCCCTAATTTTAAATCCGGTATAGGCGTTCTGGCAACATATGATGTTGCAGGATCGGGAGATTTAAGTCAGACAAACATTGGTCTGGTATATTCCTACGATATACAGCTTAACCAGGACTGGCACTTCAGGCCAGGTATAAACTTTAAATTTACTTACCTGGGATTGAATTACGGCAAACTGATCTGGAATCATATGATTACTGCCGGTGGTACCACTCCGTCTGTGACTCCGCCACCATTTGAGTCTGTGGCAGATGTCGACTTTGCTACTTCAGCGCTATTCTACACCGATAGAATATGGGCCGGGTTTACTGTCGATCATCTTTTGTCGCCCAAGCAGTCTTTTTATGGTGATTGGGATACAAAAGTTCCGGTTAAGGTTAATGTATTTGGTGGTTACCAGATAACCAGGAGAGGCAGGATGATAAGAAGCAACAAGTATAATGAGGTGCTTAGTATCGCAGGAAACTTTAAATACCAGGATAGATTCTTTCAGTCTGATATCGGATTATACTATTATCGTGACCCTGTAATTTTTGGTTTCTGGTACAGGGGAGTACCCCTGGTTACAAGTCAGGCCGGCGATGCTATTATTGCTCTGGTAGGGTTTAAGACCAATGATTTACATATCGGATACAGCTACGATTTTACTATATCAAATTTAATATCTTCAACAGGAGGTGCTCATGAGATTTCCCTGGTTTATGAGTTTATTACAACCACCTTCGGAGCCAACAAGAGAAGATTCAGGGCTGTCCCATGTCCTGAATTTTAGCCATCAGCAGGCTAAGTCATTTCATTTTTGCCGATTTAATAATTGATTAATTTAATTATATTTGTGGCCTGTAACGTTTAACCAATTAACTATTAGAAATGAAGAAGTTGCCATTAATTTTTAGTGCGGTAGCACTCGCTGCCGCAGCAGTTTTATTTGTACTTGAGTTTACCGACAACGACAGGAAAGAGGAAGGATCAGGAGAAAGTACCGTTGAGAGTGTTGCACCGGGTAGTATAGCCTTTGTCGAGATAGATTCAATTATCTATAATTTTGATATGTATTTTGAGTTAAGAGATGATTTGCTGGAGAAACAGGGAAGCGCCGAGGCTGAACTAAACTCAAAGGGTACTCAATATGAGGCAGGTGCAAAAGATTACGAGGAGAAGGTTCGTAAGGGCCTTGTAACAAGGGCTACTGCAGCTCAAATGGAACAGGCATTGATGCAGCAGCAACAGGAACTGGTAAACCTGAGAGATCAGCTGCAGTATAATCTTATGGAAGAAGAACAGGTAATGAACAGGTCAGTTCTTGATTATATATATAAATATCTTGAAGTATATAATCAGGATAAGAACTATCAGTATATACTTGGAAGAACATTTGGAGGTCCGGTTCTCCTTGGTGATAAAGGATATGATATTACCAATGATGTATTAATGGGACTTAACAAATATTACGCTGCAGAAAATAAATAGGAAATAATGGGATTTGCTTCAGAATACCTGTCTCACAGGGCTCTGTTCGAACCTTTTATTTTAAGCGGACCTGACAGAAATACCTCAATTATTGTAATAATACCGGCCTATAACGAACCGGACGTATTAAAAACAATAAATTCACTTGCCAGCTGTCATAAACCGGATTGCTCAGTTGAGGTTATTATTCATGTAAATGCATCTCAGTCAGCTGGTAAAAAGGAGCTGGAAGTAAATGCAAAGTCAATTAAAGAAATTGAAAGCCGGAAAAAGGATAAGAGTCTTCCTTTCCGGCTTTATGTATTTGATACAGGCCTTGCTCCGGTCAAAGGGTGGGGAGCGGGCCTTGCACGCAAAATTGCTATGGATGAAGCCCTGCGTCGGTATAATTCAATTAATAAACCTGAAGGTCTTATCGTTTCTCTCGATGCAGATTGCGGGGTGGATAAGAATTACCTGGTAAGTTTATATAAGGATTTCTTTAAAAAGCCCGAACGTAATGCATGCTCAATTTATTTTGAACATCCAACAGATGGCGATGAGTTCTCAGATAATATTTATAAGGCAATCTCTGCTTATGAGCTGCATCTCAGGTACTATTACCAGGGATTAAAATACAGCCTCTTTCCGGAAGTTTTTCATACAGTGGGTTCTGCATTTTCAGTAAGGGCGGGAACCTATGTTAAATCAGGAGGCATGAACAGGCAGCAGGCCGGGGAGGACTTTTATTTTATACAAAAAATTATACCTGCGGGAGGCTACTTCTACCTGAATAGTACTACAGTATTTCCTTCACCCCGCCTGTCAGACAGGGTACCTTTTGGCACAGGGCCTGCGATTAGAGATATCCTTCATAATTCAGATTTGAGCTTTAAAACATATAATCCTGAATCATTCCAATATCTGAAGGATTTATTTGTAAGAGCAGACAGGCTTTATGAAGTTGAAAGCGATGATCAGATAATAGCTTTCTCAAATAATCTTAATATTAAACTGCTTGCATTTCTTGAAAGAGAGAACTGGCTTATGCACCTTAAGGAAATTAAGTCAAATACTGCCTCACAGGCTTCTTTTAAAAAAAGATTCTTTTTATGGTTCAATATGTTTAAGATAGTAAAGTATCTTAACTGGATTCATTCAGATGGCGGAATAAAAAAGACAGACCTTGGCGATGCGGCAAATCAACTACTTCAACTAAATCGAATAAATTTTAAATCTTTTAATGTCAGTGAACTGCTAAGGTACTACAGGGACCTTGAGCGATAGTTATTTTTTCTCTTCCTTATCTTGTTCCTCCGTTACAATAATGAAGATATCTTCATCATCCTTTTTCATATAATATTCCTCTCTTGCAAATTTTTCAAGATTCTCATTATCAGTCCTGAGCTCATTTAACTTCCGCCTGTCTTCCTCTATCCTGTTGGTGTAATATTCCCTGTCCTTTTGTAACTGCTTAAGTGACTTTAAATCATGAAAACGGTCGATCAGGTTATTATTATCGAAAAGAAGAATCCATATAATAAATAAAACAAGAGCAATAATATACTTATTTCTCAAAAAACGAGGTAGTTTGTAATATATTCTGCTTAACAGATTCTTCATTCCACAAAACTAAAAAATTAAATCTTAGGCGACATAATAATTACCGAAGCTGATATAATATTTTTATTAACTCCGCACTCAATTAACCTCTTCAACCTCCGCTCATCAGGTAAAGCATCTGTACATCGTCGCCCTCCCTTATTAAAGTACTGGCATATTCGCTCTTCCTGATAAACTGTCCGTTTATTTTGACAACTCTCATCCTGAATGAGAATTTTTTTATTTCCAGCATCTGGTTTACTGTCATCTCTTCCAGATCAAAAACCTCCGGTCTGTTATTCAGTGTAATATTCATTGTTGCCTATAATTTTCTGTTCATAAGTATATCAACAACTGCATTAGCCTGCATATTTGCAACAATTCCAACCCTGGGAGCCAGGGGAGGGTTGTCGGCGGAAACTTCAGAAGATTCATCGCCACAAACAATAAGATTATTGCCAAGTCGCCTCTCATAAAGTAAAGCCGTATCTCCAAATCCGGCCATACCAGAACCCACAACCAGAGCTTTGTCGGGCCACCGGGTAAGTAGGGTTTCGATTAACATTTCCTTCATTATGGCCTTATCAAATGCTTCGACAATAATATCACAGTTGTTGAAAATTTTTAATATAGTCTCCGGGTTCAGTTTAATATCGTGAATCTCTATTTCTGTTACACAGCCAATGCTCTCAATATTTTCTTTCAGGGCTCTTACCTTTTTCATCCCTGTCTGGTGCGCAAAATAATACTGCCTGTCAAGGTTTTCGGCACTTATAGTATCAAAGTCAGCTATTACCATCTTACCAATCCCGGTGCGGGCAAGAGCAACAGCACAATTCGATCCCAATCCACCTGCCCCTGCAATGCCTACACTGAAATTCTTCAGATGAGAGAAAATATCTTCTTTCTTCATACTCAGTTATCCATGC
Source organism: uncultured Rikenellaceae bacterium (assembly GCA_964634565.1). GTDB lineage: Bacteria > Bacteroidota > Bacteroidia > Bacteroidales > VadinHA17 > JAUVKT01. The sequence continues at coordinate 4,849 of CAZWLP010000053.1, forward strand.
TTATATAAACCTTATCAAGATATTCCAGAAATCCCTGTGTTCCCCTTCCTTCCTTTATGCGATCAAAAACCCGTCTGTCGTTCCTCTTGAAAACCGATCCAAAAACATACTTAATATTTCTGTATTTAAACATTTCCTCAGAAAGAATATTAGATGGCCCCAGCAGATAAATATCGCAATTATTGCCAGTCTTTGAGATCACCTCCTTAAAGGTATTATTAAAAATAGTAGTCCCGGTCAATATCATAGTTTCACACTTAGAAGCAGCTTTATCAAAGCCTTCAATCTCAGAAAGAACAGCACTCTTCTTCTGTATATCAAAAACCTCCAGGTCTATGTTTTCGCTGATAAATTTTTTATACAGACTCTCAAAATATCCTACCATAACAATTTTACCCCTTGATCTGAAATTTACCCCATCAAAAATATCTGTTATATTGTCGTAGCTCCTGCTGTAGTTATTAAGTGAGTTAAACCATGCATTTAAAATAATCCTGTGAACCGGATTAGCTAATTCAGGCCTGCCATGCTTAAACAGCTTATCATCCATTTGTGTCCCAAGAGTAGCACATACTCCTATATAGCCGTCTGTATTCATGACACCTACATATTTATCACCGATTACCCATTCAGCAATTCTTTTTTTTTCAAAACCATCCTTTTCAAAAAAATATTCAATAGGCTCCTTCATTACTTATCCTTTTCTGCAAAGTTATATTTTATTAATTAAACTCCAGTATACTGCTTCCTTCCTGAGCCCATAACTATCCGCTATTCGCTCTCTGTTCTTTGTTCTATGTCATTAGTCGTTATGCAACTCCTAACATATTGATATATGTCATTTTATCATCTATATTTGAATACTAATTTTATATAATATATAAGAATAGCTAATAAATAATTTCAAAAATAATAAAGCATGGATTATCAAGCACTTAAGGCAAAAATTACTATCCTGAAGGAATGGTCTTACGAATGGACGGCTCTGGATAAGGGCTACACCGATAAAACTCTCTATGTGAATGTAGGTTCTAAGGAGATAAAAGAAAAGATTGTTCCTCTGGAGATGAAGGAGAAATTTATCGGAGGGAAGGGATATGGCCTGAGGTACTTATGGGATGCAACAAAGCCTGATACTGCATGGAATGATCCGGAAAATGAGATTATTATCTCTTCCGGGCCAATTGGTGGAATTACTCAGTATTCAGGCTCAGGTAAGTCTCTGGTTGTATCTATATCTCCTACTACTAACTCTGTTATGGACTCAAATGCCGGGGGCTTCTTTGGTCCCTTCCTTAAATTTGCCGGATACGATGCACTTGAGGTCCAGGGTAAGTCAGATGAGGATGTTGTGGTTTATATTGATGGTGTAAACCATAAAGTACAGATAATGACTATTCCTATGGAGAATACAGATAGTCATATTTTGGCAGAGACCTTTACTGAGATGTTTGCTGATGATGAGAAGGATATGAGAAATGTATCTGTTGTATCAGCAGGAACAGCCGCAGATAATTCTTTAATTGGTATGCTGAATTTTAGTTTTTACGATCCTAAACGAAAAGAGGTTCGTCTGAAGCAGGCAGGACGTGGCGGAATAGGAACAGTGCTTAGAGATAAAAAAATCAGGGCAATAGTATGCAGGTGTTCCGGGGTTAAAGGGAACCTGAACAATGTTGTAGACCTGAAAGCCATTATGGAAAGAGGGAAGAATTTTAACAGGGAGATGCGCGAACTAGACGATAGCCAGGCCCGAATGAAGCAGGTAGGAACAGCACACCTGATGGAGATAATGGACGATCATGATCTCCTGCCCGTTAATAATTATAAGTTCGGAAGTCATCCCGATATTAAAAAGATAGATTCAGCTGAGTGGAAAAGAAGATTTACCCAGGGTGTGCCCGATGGTTGCTGGATAGGTTGTAATATGGCCTGCGCAAAGGCAGTCGATAATTATGTTCTCAGTACCGGTCCTTATGCAGGACAAACAGTTATTGTTGACGGACCTGAATATGAAAATGCGGGTGGACTGGGATCTAATTGCGGAATTTTTGATGCAGATTATATTATTGAAGCTAATTTCTATTGCGATACTTATGGTATCTGTACAATCTCCTGGGGTACCTTACTCGCTTTTATTATGGAGTGCTATGAAAACGGCATCCTGAATAAGGAACGTACCGGCGGATTGGAACTGAATTTTGGTAATAAGGAAGCAGCAATAGAACTCCTTCATATGCTAAGCCGTGGAGAGGGATTTGGTAAGATTGCCGGCCAGGGTATCAGGAAGATGAAGAAGATCTTTACAGAAAAGGGATGGGGTGAACCTGAATTCCTTCAGGATATAGGTATGGAGAATAAAGGACTTGAATATTCTGAGTATATATCAAAAGAATCTCTTGCTCAGCAGGGTGGATTTGCCATGACAAATAAGGGACCACAACACGATGAGGCCTGGTTGATATTTATGGATATGGTAAATAACCAGATACCGACATTTGAAGACAAGGCTGAGGCTCTTCATTACTTCCCTATGTTCCGTACCTGGTTCGGGCTGGTTGGACTCTGTAAACTACCCTGGAATGATGTTGAACCCGAAAATAATGGTGAGACTGACGAACCTGCAAAGGTGCCGGAGCATGTCGACAACTATGTAACAATATATAAATCAGTTACAGGACGGGAATTCAGTAAGGAAAGAATGATAGAAGACTCGGAGAGAGTATATAACTTTCAGCGTATCTTTAATCTCAGAAGAGGCTACGGTACACGTAAACACGATGCTCAGCCTTATAGGGCAGCAGGACCCGTTACAGCTGAAGAATATATTTCAAGATCTGAGCGCTACGATAAGCAGATGAAGGAACTTATAGGTATTGATCCGGAAGGAAAGAGTATTGAAGAAAAGATGGCTATTACCCGCTCCTACAGGGAAGAACAGTATGAGAAGCTGCTCGACGCTGTCTATAAAAGAAGGGGATGGAACAGGTACGGAGTACCAAAGATCGAATTCCTTAAGAAAATTAAAATGGACCTTCCGGAACTGATCGAAGTTGTAAAAGACTTCCAGGAGTAGGAAAACTGTTAATATCTGAATATTAATTAATGCCGTTATTAATTCCCTTATTAATAACGGCATTATTCTTTCCCCTCCACCCTCAACTTTTTCCACAGGCTTCTTGTAACCGATATGCAAAATAAGTAAATTCGCTTTTTTATATTAAATATGAATTAGAGAAATACCTTCCAAGCATGAAACACTTTTTTTTATCAGCAGGCATAGCGCTTTTTTTATCTGTTAATTTATTTGCCCAGAAGATAGATGCTATATCCGGAGAGACTATTAAAATTGACAATCTTGATTTATTTATTTCAAACGATTCAATAAGGGCTCTGTATAATAATGATGCTTTTGATAATATACAGGCCAGTGAACTGTCAGGAATAATTCCTCAGGTAAAAGGTGAGATTTTAAACCCTGGTATACCATCAACAGAGAAGCTGCTGGTCAGAACAGTAACAGTTAAGGAGTATCTGCCATCCGGCAGTAAGGATGAACCTGTCTTTATGGGAGCCTTTCAGTATTATGGCTACTCATTGGCTGATTTGCTTAAAGATTATGTAATCAGTAAGAAGAACCATGACGAATTTAAACAATCAACAGATCTTTATATTGTTGTTGAGAACAATAAGGGAGAAAAGGCCGTCTTTAGCTGGGGAGAACTATACTATACTGCCTCGGCTAATGATATTATACTTGCAACAGGTGTACAGCCCATCTTTCCGAAAAGTGAGGACGACAGATGGGAAGTCCCAACAGAAATAAAACTTATTGCTGCCAATGATTATTTAACTGTCAGAAATATCGACAATCCGGTATCAATAAGTATCAGATCCTTTCCCAGAAGTTTTCCCGGATATAAGGGACTACAACCTCTTTATTCTCCCGAAATAAGTGTAAGTGGTCAGGGTATGGACTTTGTTATTCGCGACCAGAAGAGTATTAACCATAACCTTACTTCGCACAATACAGTTTTCTTTGGCCTGAGCCGTGGATATAAGGGTGGCCGTAAGTTTACAGGTACACCACTTGCTGATGTATTAAGGGAGGCGCATAAATTTAGTATAGACGATCTGAAAAAAGGACTTGTGGCTTTCGGGGCTAAAGATGCATACAGGGTTGTTTATTCAATCTCAGAATTACTTAATCGGACAGATATGGCTGAGACACTTCTTATTGATGCAGGCAATGATGCTGATGGAAGGTTTATAATAAGGCCTGGATCAGATTTTTTCGCCGACAGGCATTTGAAAGGAGCTGAGACAGGATATTTCCTGATCGAAGGAGATGATGAATCAGTCAGGTAACTTATCTCTTTAGGAGAAAATAAAGCTTAAATTTGCATCCATAAATATAAAACACAAATTAAAAATCAGGTAAGATGATTAATGTAAATGAATATTTCGACGGCAAGGTAAAATCCCTGGCCCTCGAAAATAATGAAGGTGCGGTAACATGCGGTGTTATGCTAGCCGGTGAATATGAATTTGCTACCTCAACAGTTGAGTATATGACCATTGTTTCCGGTAAGCTTACTGTGCAGCTGCCCGGTGAAACAGAATGGAAGGATTATAAGCCTTTCGAAACTTTTATCGTCGATAAGGATAAGAGATTTAAGGTAAAGGTAGAAGAAACTACTGCCTATAAATGCCTGTATAAGTAAAGTTTGCCTGCATATTTAATCCTTCTCAACTTTTTAAACTCTTAAACTTTTAATCAGATGGCCGGTTCAAAAGGATCAAAATATTATAATGTCTTTCTGAGATATCAACTGAATCTCGAAAATAACGAGGAGAGAAGAATACTTAACAGTGAGGGATTTCAACTTCTGCAAACTATCGACAGATTGAAATCAATTGTGGCCGCCGCCGAAGAGATGAAGATCAGTTACAGAAAAGCATGGGGAATAGTAAACAAGGTTGAAAGGAATCTTGGTTTTCCCCTTGTTATAAAGAAAAGGGGTGGGGTTGATGGAGGACATACCGAATTATCGCCCGAAGGTCATGAGCTTATTAATGGATATAGCGAACTTACAGAGTATTTTGACACTGCTATAAGTGATATCACGAAAAAGTTTTTTAGAAAAATAAATAAGTAATCGAATGAGAAAGTTATTAATTTCCTTTATGGTATTGATTCTTATAAGCTCATGTGCAGGCGAGGGCTCCGGAAAGACTAAAGTAATCGTGTTTCATGCCGGCAGCCTTTCTGTTCCTTTAAAGCAGATGGAAAGAAAGTACGAAGAGCTGAACCCCGGGATTGACATTCAGCTTGAGGGAGCAGGATCGGTAGCATGTGCAAGGAAAATAACCGACCTTAACAGAAAGTGCGACATAATGGCCTCCGCCGATTATCGTGTAATTGACGAAATGCTTATCCCCGATTATACCGATATTAATATTAAGTTTGCCTCAAACTCTATGGCTATTGCCTATACAGAAAACTCCAGACGCTATGATGAGATTAATGCAGATAACTGGTATGAGATTCTTATGGATAAGGACGTAATTTATGGACGCTCTGATCCTGACTCAGATCCCTGCGGGTACAGGTCTGTTATGACAATGAAACTGGCCGATAAGTATTATAAGAGGAAGGATATAACAGAAAGTCTTACTTCCAAAGACCAGAATATGATCAGGCCGAAAGAAGTCGACCTGGTTGCCCTGCTTGAAACGGGAGTGCTTGATTATTTTTTTATTTATAAATCGGTTGCATTGCAGCATAATTTTGATTTTGTTGACCTTCCTGAAGAAATTGATCTATCCAATCCTGAATTAAATGAGTTATATTCTACAGTGTCGGTTGATATTCTTGGTAAGAAACCGGGTGAGTATATTAAAATGACCGGGGGAGAGATGGTTTATGGTGTAAGCCTTTTAAATGATGCTCCTCAGCGGGAAGAAGCAATAAAATTCCTTAAATTCTTTCTCGGCAAGGAAGGAAGGGATATTATTGAGGCTAACGGCCAGGATGTGTTTGATATGGCTGACGGGATACCTGAGAGTTTATAGATGAATTATTGGAGATGAACAGGAAAAGTACATTCCACTGGATTATAATGATTCTATCATCACTGGTGCTTTTGTTTATACTGGCACCTTTGATCGGACTTGTATTTAAAACTTCATCTTCCGAGTTTTTTGAAACTGTAACAGATAAGGAAGTCCAGGATAGTGTATGGCTAACTTTATCAGTAGCTTTTATTACTACCCTCTTCTTTTCACTTGGGGCAGTCCCCTTTGCATGGATAATGGCCAGGTATAATTTTCGTGGTAAAAGAGTATTGCAGGGTCTTATAGATCTTCCTGTTGTGCTACCTCATTCAGCAGCCGGTATAGCATTGCTTGGGTTTATTTCAAGAGAAGGAGCGCTTGGCAAACTGGCGGCTGTATTTGGAATTAACCTTGTCGGTAATCCTGCAGGCATAGCCCTGGCCATGGCTTTTGTCAGCCTCTCTTTTCTGATAAACTCAGCACGCGATGGTTTTGCTGCTGTTCCTGTAAGGCTTGAGAAAGCTGCACTAAACCTTGGGGCATCTCCCTTTAAAATGTTCTTTACGGTGTCGTTGCCCTTATCCTGGAGGAGTATTGCATCCGGATTTGTTATGATGTTTGCAAGGGGAATGAGCGAATTTGGTGCAATAGTTATTATCGCTTATCACCCTATGACAGCTCCTGTATTGATATATGAACGCTTCAACCAGTTTGGAATAGGATATGCACGACCGGCCTCATTGCTTTTTATTATTGTTGCGCTGCTGGTATTTATCCTGCTTCGAATGATTTCAGCCAGGGGGACTTTTAATCCGGATATTTCTAAAGACCAGGAGGGATAGTATGCTCAGTATATCAGGTATAACAAAAAGCTATGGCAAATTCTCTCTCCAGGATATTAACCTGGATATTGGTGATGGCGAATACTTTGTGTTGCTGGGGAGATCCGGATCGGGCAAATCCCAGCTGCTGGAAGTAATATCGGGCTTACGAAATGCAGACAGCGGGAAATTGTTGCTGGACGGACAGGATATTACCGATCATAAAATCCAGGTCAGGGAAATTGGTTTGGTATTTCAGGATTTCGCACTCTTTCCTCATCTTACTGTATTTGAGAATATTGCATATCCCTTGAAGATGAGCCGGCATAAGAGTGATGATATTGAGAAAAAGGTTAAGGTTATTGCAGAAGAAGTAAATATCAGCCAAATATTACATAGAAAACCCTTATTCTTATCGGGAGGTGAGAAACAGAGGGTTGCAGTTGCACGAACGCTTGTCAGGTCGCCTAAAATAATACTTCTCGATGAACCCATGTCATCGATAGATACTCCTTTGCGGGACGATTTAAGAAGACTGCTTCGTAAAATAAACAGGGCAGGGATGACGATTATGCATGTTACCCATGATTATCGTGAGGCAATTCGTCTGGCCGACAGGGTGGGAGTTATTCATAATGGTAAAATAATACAGATTGGAGAACCCGATGATGTATTTAATAATCCGGTAAATAGATTTGTTGCCCGCTTTGCAGGCATACAGAACTTTTTTAAGGTCAATATTGAAAAGAAAGGTGATGATAATATAGCTACCGGACTGGATGGATTTAAATTTCTGTTAGCACCAGGAGAATATCCTGCCGACGGAATGGTGATGATAAGAAGTGCCGACCTGAGATTGTCGCTCAAAAATCCGGGATGCGATAATAATTGTAGCGCCGGAGTAATTAAAGAACTTAACAGGGCCGAATATGGTTACGAGGCATTTATCGAAGCCGGTGAAACGTTCTATGCAACATTCAGCGAGGAAATGCTGAATGATTTATCGCTTAAGACCGGGATGACAATCTATATAAGCTTCAGTCCTGAAGCTATTAAAGTAATGTAAAATAAAGAAATATGATTTCATTTGAGAAGGCAGAGGAGATAGTAGCCAGACATTCGATAAAACTAATAACAGAGAAAGTCTCTTTTATCGATTCTCTTGGAAGAGTGCTGGCTGAAGATATTACAAGCGATATTGATATGCCGCCTTTTGATAAAACGGCTGTTGACGGATATGCATGCAGGCGATCAGACCTTGGTAAGGAGCTGGAAATATTGGAAACGATATCTGCCGGGACTCTGGCTCAAAAAGTTGTTGGTGAAGGAGAGTGCTCAAAGATAATGACCGGAGCAGCTGTGCCGGATGGATCGGATTTTGTTTTTATGGTTGAAGATGCCCTTGAGAAAGACGGAAGGGTTAAATATACCGGTAGTTCCCGTAAGGATAATATTGCAAGGAAGGCAGAAGATATATCTGTTGGTGATATCGTCCTGAGAAAGGGACGTGTGATACGACCTCAGGATATTGCAGTTATGGCAACTGTTGGAGCTACTGAGGTGGAGGTAAGTAAAAAGCCTAAAGTAGGTGTAATAAGTACTGGTGATGAACTGGTTGAGCCAACAGAAGTTCCGGGCAAGGGCCAGATAAGAAACAGTAATGCCTACCAGCTTATTGCCCAGGTAATAAGAGCCGGAGGAGATGCCTTTTACTATGGTATAGCAAAAGACTCTGAGGAGGAAACATTTAATGTAGTGGCCAGTGCAATTGATGAGTGCGATATAGTATTGCTTACAGGTGGTGTCTCTATGGGAGATTTTGACTTTGTTCCCAAAGTGCTGAAACTGGCCGGAGTGGAGATTATCTTCGACAGGGTTGCGGTGCAGCCGGGTAAACCAACTACTTTTGGCATTCATAGCTCTGGAATTGTATTCGGACTACCGGGTAATCCGGTTTCATCTTTTGTGCAGTTTGAACTCTTTGTAAGACCACTTATAGCAAGGTCAATGAATTCAAACTGGGAAGCAGGTGTATTTTTATATACCCTGGCTAAAGATTATAAAAGAAAAAGAGGAGAAAGACTGGCTTTTGTTCCTGTATTGCTTAAAGAAGATAATAAGGTGATAGTAGCAGATTATCATGGTTCAGCACATATAAATGCCCTGCCCGATGCAATCGGATTAATGAAAATACCAATAGGGATACTGGAGATTAAAGAAGGAGAATCAGTAGATGTACGACAAATTTAACAGGAAAATAAACTATCTCAGGATATCAGTTACCGACAGGTGTAACCTGAGGTGCAGATATTGTATGCCGGAAGAAGGGGTAAAACTAATCTCTCATACCGACATTCTGAGCTTTGATGAAATAACAGAATTTACCAGAGTGGCTGTAAAGAATGGTATTAGCAAAGTCAGAATAACAGGGGGAGAACCACTTGTTCGAAAGGGGATAGTCGAACTGGTAAGAATGATAGGTCAGATAGAGGGAATATCTGATCTGTCAATGACAACTAATGCAATATTGCTCGGGAAATATGCTATAGACCTCAAGGAGGCCGGACTCGACAGAGTTAATATCAGTCTCGATACCATGGATAAAGAAAAATATAGCTATATCACAAGAGGCGGCGATATAAACGCTGTCCTGGAAGGAATTGATGCCGCTATTAAAGCAGGATTGTCGCCCCTGAAGATCAATTGTGTTATCCAGGATAACCATAATGAGCCTGATGCTGTTGAAGTTGCCGCGTTTGCGAGCAGTAAGGGGATAGAGATTCGTTATATCAGGGAGATGAGTCTTTCAAGTGGAAAGTTCAGTATAGTAGAAGGTGGTGATGGGGGTAATTGTGCTATATGCAACAGGCTTAGGCTTACTGCTAATGGGATGGTAAAACCGTGCCTTTTTAACGATCTTGAGTTTAATGTAAGGGAACTTGGAAACGAAGAAGCACTCAGAATTGCGATCGGGCAAAAACCTCGCTGCGGTAGTGTTAATAATACAACAAACTTTTATAACTTAGGGGGATAAAGGCAGGGAGCAAAGGGCAAAGGGCAAAGAGAAAGGAGCATTGGTTTAGTCATGTCATCCCGATAGAGCGAAGCGATGAGGGATCTGTACCCAAATAAGAATATACTATGAGTAAACTATCACATACAGATAAAGAAGGCAGAGCAAGGATGGTTGATGTGGGATCCAAGCCCGACCAGGTAAGAGAAGCAATGGCTATTGGTCATATTACACTCGCAGGGGAGACAATCAGACTTATTAAAGAGAATGAATTAAAAAAAGGTGATGTTATTACTCTTGCTGAAGTGGCCGGTGTTCAGGCCGCAAAACGTACTTCTGAGCTTATTCCACTGTGCCATAATATTCTTATTGATAATGTTTCTGTAGATGCTATGATTGATAGCTCCGGTATATCTGTTAAGGCAATTTGCAGGTCTCATGGTAAAACAGGAATAGAGATGGAAGCTCTTACTGCTGTAAGTGTTGCCCTGCTTACGGTGTACGATATGTGCAAAGCTGTTGATAAGGGCATGGTTATTGATAATGTTGAACTAATAGAAAAGAAAAAATATGATATTACCAGATAAATATAAGGCATTGGTTATTACCCTTAGCGACAGGGCTTATGCCGGCGAATACGAAGATCTGAGTGGCCCTACGGTTAAAACTATGCTGGATGAGTACTTTAAATCCATAGACTGGGTACTCGATTCGGAGATAGAGATATTACCCGATGATGTTGCAGTTTTAAGGCAGCTTATTAACGAATCATCGCAGACCTATAATATTATTATTACAACCGGAGGAACAGGGATTGGCCCCCGCGATTTTACAGTAGATACAGTAAAAGGCCTTCTCGATTTTGAGATCCCCGGCATTATGGAGCTGATAAGGGTTAAATATGGAATGGAGAAACCAAATGCGTTGCTTAGCAGAGGAGTAGCCGGGATAAAGGGTAAATCAATTATTTACACCCTTCCAGGATCAGTAAATGCGGTAAAAGAATATATGACCGAGATTCTCAGTAACCTTCAACATACTATATATATGCAATATGGTGTTGATGTACACTCTAAACACTAGTCCTGCCAGTTAAGAGTATTTGTGATATTGTAAGATATCAGTCTGTCATATCTTTCCATTGGTTCACACAGGTAGATTAAAATCAGGTAATCATTCTCAGTATCGAAATGATCACTTTCAAACGATCTTTCTTTAATTGTATTGCCATCACTGTCTTTTACTGCGTATACATAGTTGTACCATCCCTGCTTAAGTAACATGGTGGCCTCATAGCTGCTGCTTTCAGTGTTGTATCTCATCCTGTTAGATTCTTTCAGATCCCAGTCTGACAGCTCTCCCATAATATATACATCTCCATTCCTGACAGGAAAGGGTGATGGAAGTGTAAAATATACATATACATAGTCGGCTTCTATCTCGTGATCCCTCCCTTCCTGTATGGCAGTAAAATATTTGCCATTAAAGTCCTGGTGATAAAAATACTGACTCGCCGACCGGTCCTCTGAAGGCATAAGATAAACATGATAATTTCCCATCTCATGTTCAACCGCCCTGACGTATTCTGTATGATACCTGAGACTCTTTATGTCGAAGTACCTGAACTCACTGCCACCCTCAAATATATTTTTACCGGAAAGATCATTAAAAGTCATTTTATTATTGCCCAGGAAATCAGGTTTGATATTATTTACCGACATATCCCACCTTCCATTCTGCAGGATGGAAGCAAATATTGCTCTGTGAGGATCACTTATTCTTAATCCCGAATAGTCGACATCAAAATCTATTTGCTGACCGGTGCTGTATTCAGAAGCCAGCTTGGGCCTTTGAGGCAGGGCGGAAATTATGGCTTTCTGCTCGGATACCATAAATCTCTTTGTAAGAACAGGATCGTCTGGCTCTCCAACAGGATAAACTTTTATTATGTAGTTACCTGAATATTTAAACCGTATATCATTGTTTGGAAAACTTACCGAATAGTGAATATAGTTTACCGTAGTATTAAACGACATCTCATAATCGTCGATCTGGTTTTCAAAGAAACCTTCAAGATAGTCGGCAGGGTAGATTTCAGACTCTTTCCAGTCCTTATCACAATGAATAAAAGTGTAATAATATGTTTCAATATCACTCCCCAGCAGATCAAAGTGCAGAATCAGTTGCTCATCGCTTTCAAGATTAAGAATGGGATAGGAAAGGTTCCATTCCGTCTTATGAAGCCTTACGCTCTTTATTTCTTCTTTAAATACCCTGTCTTTTATTTCCGTATCCTGCGATCTGAGTGAACAGCCGAGGGTAAAAGCTATAAGTATGCTGAGTGAAATAAATTTCATATTCAGGACAGTTCAAAAATAATGCCGCGATAAAGTAAGTTAAAAAATGTTGAATTGTTAAATTGTTAAATTGTTGAGTTGTTAAATTGTTTGTTTTTAACGATTAAACTTCTTTTTATATTTGTCAGATAATTTTTCAGATATGGAGAAAATAAGCAGGGCAATAAACGAATCAAATGCCTTAAGGTGGGGAATATTAATACTGGTTGGTTTTATACTTTCGGTAAATTATTATTTCTATGATGCATTTTCAACGCTTAAAGATCTTCTAAAGGCCGAATTTAATTTTACTAATACCGATTACGGACTCTTTGTTTCATTTTATTCCATCCCTAACACCTTCCTTTTAATGGCGGTTATCGGGGGTATAATTCTCGATAAGCTGGGTATCAGGCGTACCGGTTTTATGTTTGTTTTTTTTATGGCCCTGGGAGCTTTGCTGACAGCTTACGGTGCTTCCGAATATTTTGGTAATGGTGGAGCCGGACATGGATTTTTTAGTTCCTTCTGGACGGGTAAGTCACCCGAGCTGAAGATGATGCTGCTGGGAAGGTTCTTCTTCGGACTGGGAGCAGAAACCACCATTGTTGTTGTAAGTAAGATCCTTGTAAAGTGGTTTAAGGGAAAGGACCTTGCCCTTGCCTTTGGTCTAAAAGTAGGTTTTGGAAGACTCGGAACCTTTGCAGCCCTGCAGGTCTCTCCTGTGGTGGCACAGGATGGTGCAAACCTTACAGGAGCAATCTGGCTGGCTGCTATTCTTGTTATGACCGGCCTGCTGGCCTTTATAGTATATATGTTATTCGATGCCAAATATGACAGGGCAGTTGAAAGCGCAGATGATTTTATCGCAGAGAAGAAAGAAAAGTTTGTAATAGGTGATATATACAGGTTGCTTACCAACAGGGCCTATATTTATATAGCCCTGCTATGTGTCACATTTTACTCTGCTGTATTCCCTTTTATGGCATATGCACCTGATTTTTTTGCAGATAAGTTTGGTCTTACTGACGTGGTTAGCGGAAGGATAACCTCCCTTTTGCCGCTCGGAACACTGATATTTACACCACTGTTCGGATCACTTATCGACAGAAAGGGACGAAGCGCAACAGCAATGATATTTGGCTCACTTACACTCCTGGTAGTACACCTGATATTTAGTCTGACCAATATGATGCCCTATATCCCGATGGTGCTGCTTGGTATTGCATTCTCTCTGGTTCCTGCTTCAATGTGGCCCAGCATGGTGAAGCTGGTACCCGAAAAACAGATTGGCACAGCATATGGATTGATGTATTCAATACAGAACCTTGGATTATGGGGTTTTCCCCTGGTAGCCGGATTAATACTCGACCGTACCAATCCGGGTAATCCCGAAGTGGCAGATTATAGCTCAACGATACTGATGTTTTCGGTACTGGGACTGCTGGGTTTGTTTTTTGCCTTTATGCTTAAGAGGGAAGATAAAAAAGGAGAATTTGGGATTGAGCTGCCATTAAACAGAAAGAAATGAATTTTATATTGCACGAATCAGCAGAGGGAAGAATCGCTGAACTCCCCCGGGGAGAAATATTAATTACAGGAGTGGATGATGCAGTTGATCTGCTCGGGAATGCCGACTACCAGGGAGC
>CAZWLP010000054.1:0-18330 GCA_964634565.1 uncultured Rikenellaceae bacterium
CAGGTAAGCAAAACCTCCTTGAGGTTTGGCCCGACCTCGAACTTTTTTGTCATGGAGGAATTAGTTTTAAACCTTATCGGGAACAGTATAAAAAATTAATTCCCAGCGACTCGATGAGGTACCTGGAGTCATATAATGCTTCTGAAGGCTATTTTGGGATACAGGACGATCTTGCAACAGATGATATGTTGCTAATGCTTGATTATGGTGTGTTTTATGAGTTTATCGAAGCCGACCTGGTCGGAAGCGACAATCCGAAAGCCCTTACTGTTGCTGAAGTACAAAAAGGCGTCAACTACGCTATAGTTATTTCTACAAACGGAGGCCTTTGGAGATATATGATTGGAGATACCATAGTATTTACCAGCCTCTACCCTCATAAGTTTAAAATATCAGGTCGAACCCGCCATTATATTAATGCTTTCGGAGAAGAGGTTATTATTGAAAATGCCGAAAAGGCTCTGGAGATGGCATGTGCGAGAACAGGAGCAATGATAACAGACTATACTGCAGGACCATGTTTTATGAGTGCCACTACCAGGGGCTCACACGAGTGGCTTATTGAATTTGAGAAAGAACCCGATGATTTTGACCATTTTGTCGATCTCCTCGACACTTCACTTAAATCTCTTAATTCAGACTATGAGGCAAAAAGGTTTAAAGACCTTACCCTGGTTAGGCCAAAAGTGATAAGCGTAGCCTCCGGTACATTTTATAAATGGATGGAAAAAAAGAATAAACTTGGTGGACAAAATAAAGTTCCACGTCTTTCCAACGACAGGAAATATCTGGATGAAATACGCGAACTTTTGGGTTTAAATTCAAATTAATTTTTAATTTTAAGAGTAATTTAAAAAGGGATTTTATGCATATAGCAATTGCAGGAAATATTGGATCAGGTAAAACAACCCTGGCAGGTCTGCTGTCAAAGCATTTTGGCTGGGAGGCTCACTATGAAGATGTAGATGATAATCCATATCTAAATGATTTTTATGAAGATATGCAACGATGGTCATTTAACCTTCAGGTTTATTTCCTGAATTCCAGATTTAGCCAGATTCTGGAAATCAAAAGTTCCGGCAAGACAATAGTTCAGGACAGAACTATTTACGAAGATGCATATATTTTTGCCCCTAACCTTCATGCCATGGGGCTTATGTCGACCCGTGACTTTGAGAATTACTTTACCCTCTTTAACCTTATGACATCCCTTGTTGAACCACCTGACCTTCTGCTCTACCTTAGAGCATCTGTTCCTACGCTTGTCAACCAGATACAGAAAAGAGGGCGTGATTATGAAAGTTCTATAAGAATAGATTATCTGAAAAGACTTAATGAAAGATATGAGGCGTGGATCGAATCTTATAAACTCGGGAAACTATTAATTTTGGAAGCCGATGCTTACGATTTCCCGGATAACAAAGATCACCTTCGCCAGATTATTGATAAAATAAATGCCGAGCTGCACGGACTGTTTTAGATTTTTTTCTAAGTGGTTTAGGCTTCTCTATAAACCCCCTGTGATCTCTTTCAGTTTATCGAAAAAGGCTCTCTTTCGGTCTGAATTAATACTCCAGTCAACCGGAACAGACTGAAAGCCATCGCTAATACTGTCTCCCTGTCTTCGATAATCGAAGTAGCCCCATGAGGCATTAGATTCAATAGCGGCTTTAAGGTTATAATCCTCCTGGTCAAAAGCATAATGATCATCCTCATTAATAATTACAGGTTGAGCATTATATTCGGGCATTACCTTAATTTTCCTGATCATTTCCCTCAGATCGGCAGGATCGTCAACACCATTTCCATGCAATAGAATAAAATCTGATGCAACTATAACATTCTTGCCCGGCAAAATTCCTCCACCAAAACTGGTACCAACGAGAAAGCGTTCTCCTTCCCTGGTAGTATTCTTCACCATATTAATTAGCTCATGAACCCTGTCAGACATTAATATCTTGTGATCGTAATTAATATTACATTCATTATTAATCTCAATAATGACATTCTTGAAACCAGTATCAAACAGCCAGTTAATTGTATTGTCGACAGCATTAATTACTGCTTCCTCATCAGTAAGCAACTGGTCCTGACCAGAGTAAAAAAGGCCCAGTATAGGAACCATGCCCAGCTGATCAGATTTTTTTAGTATCCTGTATAATCTTGTAAAATATTTCCTTTTCAGACTACCATCTTCGTTAAAAGCACTGTTCACACATTCAGCATTACCATAGCCATATGGACTTCCGCCCTGCAGATTAAGGGTAAAAGAAAGCATCCCCGCACTGTACCAGCTATCCATTGCCTTAATAAATTCATTTGTATTCCTGTCGGCGTCCCAGGCTCCTGTGTCTGGATATTTCCATAAGCCAACAGTCGCCGGATTACTGTCATCAAATACCCCCTGAACCATTCTGGAATTAAAAAGAAGTCCTTCAATACTGAAGTTATTCCAGCTTTTACCCTCATAAGTCGGAGAACCGTTAATATAGAATTTATTACCCCTGATGCTAACTTCAGTGGCTGGAGTATAATTACTGCATGAATCCAGTACCACATAAATCAATAGTATAAGAGGAATTATATATCTGCCCGACCATTTCATAATTTATCCTCCTGCTGAATTTCTGATATCATCCTGTTTATTATATTCCACCTGACAGCATCCATCTTTGGTCCTACTACTTCAATTACATTACCGGCCAGTACCGATCCATAAGCACCACACCTGTCTAGCGATTCATTCTTACATAAGCCATACAAAAACCCTGCTGCATACAGGTCGCCAGCCCCTGAAGTATCCTTACTTTCTACTTTTATAGGTCCAACCTTAATTACTTCATCACCCTTTTTAATCAACGACCCTTCTTTCCCAACCTTAACAACTGCAATTTCGCACAATTCCGCGAGTTGGTATAATGCCTCCATCGGCTCCTTTCCGGTAAATGCTTTAGCTTCATCCTCGTTAGCAAAAATAATATCAACATATTCTGATATAATTTCTGTAAAATCTTTAAGGTAGGATTCCACTACATTGTAGCTGGCCAGGTCAATTGCTACCCTGATTCCCTTTTCCCTTGCATTCTTACATGCAGTAATAACTAGCTCCTTATCAGTTATAAGATATCCCTCAAGATATAAATAATCATAAGCTGTAAACAGGTTACCATTAATATCCTTCTTATTTAATTCCAGTGCCGCCCCAAGGTGTGTTGCAAATGTTCTCTCACTGTCGGGCGTAACAAGAGCTACGGCTGTTCCTGTGTCTGTATTTTTTCTCAGCAGATAAGTATTTACTCCTGCCTCTCTCATATCAGCCTCAAAAAAATCACCGGTTTCATCCCTTCCTACAGAACCGATAAAACCTGCTTCCAACCCAAGTTTAGCCAGTCCATGCATTGTATTTGCAGCAGATCCTCCTGATGCAAGACTTGTCTTAATGTCAGAGGTAATATTCTTTATCTTCATCGAAGTCTCAGCATCAACAAGAGTCATGCTTCCAGGCGAAAATCCCAGCTCCGAGATTATTTTATTATCAGGTAATATTTTTATTACATCTACAAGAGCATTTCCAATGCCAAGTATATTTTTCATAAATAAGACTCGTTTAAAATAAGCAAATCAAAATATTTGGCAAATATATTGCTTAATTCACTAAAAGCCTTTATTTTTGCCGAGCAAATTTCGAATAAACTTCGATTTATGCATAATTATTCCTCAGTAGCTCAGTTGGTTAGAGCGGCGGACTGTTAATCCGTAGGTCGAAGGTTCGAGTCCTTCCTGAGGAGCCGTAAGCTCCTGCAATTTGCAGGGGCTTTTTATTTGCTTAAAGAATATGGCAAATCTTTATTCTTACTTCCCCATAATTTATCAGGAGTGTCGCTCATATTGAATATTAAACTGCCTCCATCCTGTATTATATCATATAAAAGGTAATTATTAGTATAACTATTGCCATTTAATTCAGCTGATTGAATATAAAAATTTTCAGGCGAACTATTGTTGGCCTGGATAACAAAAGTATTACCATTATCAAGATTCATGCTTACTCTATTAAACAGGGGGCTGCCGATAATATATTGATCTGTTGCCGGCGTAACAGGATAGAATCCCATTGCACTGAATACATACCATGCTGATGTCTGACCATTATCCTCGTCTCCACAATAACCATCCGGATCAGCACTGTATAACTTATTCATGACAGTTCTTATCTTTTCCTGTGTTTTCGATGGAGCACCTGCATGGTTATATAAATAAATCATATGCTGGACAGGTTGATTCCCATGGGCATAATTACCCATATTAACAATCTGCATTTCACGAATTTCATGAATGGTTGTCCCGTAGTAGGAATCATCAAAATCAGGAGGCATCTCAAAAACATTATCAAGCTGCTTAATAAAATTCTCTTTCCCTCCCATTAAATTAATAAGTCCCTGCACATCATGAAAAACAGACCATGTATAGTGAAGGCTATTACCTTCAGTAAAGGCATCTCCCCATTTCAATGGATTAAAAGGTGACTGGAAAGAACCGTCTTCATTCCTGCCTCGCATCAGATTAGTAGTACTGTCGAATACATTTTTATAATTAAGAGCTTTCTTATAATATTTATCTGCCACTTCCTCTTTGCCCATTCTTTCAGCCATACGGGCAATAGTAAAATCAGCATAGGCATACTCCAGTGTCCTGGCCACATTTTCATTAATGCCGACATTATAAGGAATGTATCCCATGCTATTATAATATTCAAGTCCTTCCCTTCCAACCGAACTAAAAGGTCTGCCCTCAGAAACTTCAGCGTTTTTAATTATTGCTTCAAACAAAACGGAAACATCCTTATTATCCAGATTCCCTTTTAAAAAGGCATCCACAATAATAGGTGCAGAATTTGACCCAATCATACAATCACGATGGCCGGGACTGGCCCATTCAGGCAGCCACCCTGATTCCTTATAGGTATTAGCCAGCCCTGCCATAATATGTTTGTTTAATTCAGGATATATCATATTAAAAAATGGATAAACTGCCCTGAAAGTATCCCAGAAACCATTATCGGTAAACATGTAACCCGGTAATACTTCTCCATTATAAGGGCTATAATGAATAATATTATTACCAGTGTCTATTTCATAGAATTTTCTTGGAAACAGTAATACACGATATAAGCAGGAATAAAAGGTCCGGATATTATCAATATTATCATCTTCTATCCTGATCTTACTCAGTTTATCTTCCCATGACTGTTTTGCCTTCTGCATAGTGGTCTTAAAAGAATCGGTTCCTATCTCCCTGTCCAGGTTCAGTTGTGCCTGGGCGGGACTGATAAAGGAAGAAGCAACTTTAACATTAACGACTTCGCCCTTGTGAGTGCTAAATCCGATAATGGCTCCAACATGTTCCCCTTCAGTGGTTAAGGAGTTCCTTTGCAAAGTCCACTTATCTTCCCATGTATGACAGATTTCGAAGTCTTTATCAAATTGAGCCACAAAATAATTGTGAAAATTCTCAGGCACACCCCCTGAATTATTTCTGCAATAACCAATAATCTTACCTTCTTCAGGTAATATTTTCACCATGGAGCCTTTAAAGAAAGCATCCAGGATAATATATGATGAGTCGGCCTCAGGAAATATAAAATTAAATTGTGCTGCTCTTTCAGTTGGCGTCACTTCTGCCGTAACATCGTAGTCGGCTAAATACACCTTATAATAATAAGGCTTAACCGTTTCTGCCTTATGAGAAAACCACGATTGCCTTTCTTCTTCATTAAATTTTAAATCACCTGTAACTGCCATAAACGAAAACGCAGCATAATCGTTAATCCACGGACTGGGTTGATGAGTTTGCTTGATACCCCTGATCTTGTTCTCATTATACTTATAGGTCCAGCCATCTCCCATTTTTGATGTCATCGGGGTCCAGAAATTCATCCCCCAGGGCATTGCAATCGCCGGATAGGTATTTCCATTCGACAGACTGTATTTTGAGTCGGTTCCCATCAGGGGATTTACATAATCTGTAAGATCAATATCTTCCAACGCTTCTGCTGAAGTCTTCTTAACCTGATTCTGACACGAAAGCATCAGTAATAATGCTACAAAAATGAAAACAATTCTATATTTCATTATTCTGTTATTTAGGCCTGTCAGACATTTCAAAAATAATTTCCCCTCCATTTATAATTTCATAGTGAGAAAGCAGGTAAGTTTCGAGTATATTCCCATTTACAGAAACACTCTTTACATATACATTTTCCTTGCTTTGATTATTTGCCTTTATCGTAAGGGTTTTACCATTCTCCAGATGAATTATAGCTTTTTCAATCATTGGGCTACCCAGGGCATAGTAAGGTGAACCCGGGGTTACAGGATAAAAGCCCAGGCTGCTAAATATATACCATGCACTCATCTGCCCCGCGTCGTCATTTCCACATAGGCCGTCCACATTGGGTCCATACATGCTTTCCATTATTGTGCGGACACGTGCCTGGGTTTTTTCGGGATGACCTGTCCAGTTATAAAGATATGGAATATGATGTCCCGGTTCATTCCCATGCACATAATTGCCCATAATACCATCACGAGTAATGTCTTCATTCCTGGCAATATATTTATCATCAATATCCATGGTAAACAGAGAATCCAGATGCTGACTAAAACGTTCCTTCCCTCCCATCATTTGCACCATTTTATCAATATCCTGTGGAACATATAAACCATAATTCCATGCATTACCTTCAATAAAACCCTGTCCGTGAGTATCCATTGGATCGAAATCTTTTCTGAAAGATCCGTCGGCCAGTCTGGGTCGCATATATCCAATTTCAGGGTCGTACACATTATTATAATACTCAGATCGTCTCATAAATTCTTCTTCTGCAGCAGAATTACCAACATGCCTGGCTATCTGGGCTATACACCAGTCGTCGTATGCATATTCCAGTGTTTTTGAAACTGATGAATGGCTCCTGTCGTCGGGCACATATTTGTAATCTATATAATCGCCAAGCCCCTCAAAATATCTCACACTGGCAGTATTTACAGAAGCCATCAGAGCCCTCTTATAATCAAAATCGCCAACCTCCTTCGACATGGCATCGGCAATAACTGATGTAGCATGGTAGCCTATCATACACCAGTTTTCATTGGCATAATGACTCCAGACAGGCAGCATATTATGAACGCTCTGGTCGTAATGTGCCAGCATGGATTTTATCATATCGTTATTACGATCTGGCTGAATAATATTAAAGAGGGGGTGCAATGCCCTGTATGTATCCCAGAGTGAAAAAATTGTATAATTTGTAAAACCCACCGAAGAATGTATATTCTGGTCCAGTCCACGATATTGTCCGTCAACATCTTCATATAGGATTGGCGATAAATTAGTGTGGTATAGGGCGGAGTAGAATGTTATCCTGTCATCGTCTGTTAAAGTTGTCACTTCAATTTTAGATAGTTCTCTATTCCATTTTGAACGGGTTTGTTCACGTGTCTTATCAAAATCCCAATGCGGAATTTCTGTAAGCAGGTTCTTTACTGCCCCTTCTGTACTTACAGAAGACAGGGAAAACTTAATACTTATCTTTTCACCCTCGTATGTGTCAAAATTGAACCAGGCACGAATATCTTTTCCTGCCATCTCAGGAAAATTTTCTTCCTGACTAAAACGTTTATAAAATCCATCATATAGAATATTATCATACTTTTTATGCCCATAGCTCTTAAAGGGTTTTGAAAACTGCATTGCAAAAAACACCTTCCTGGTTCTTGCCCAACCTTTTGTTTGTCTGTACCCCGTAACAAGGGAGTCGTTTTCCACCCTGATAAAAGTCCATACATTCTTATTGTCGTAATGATATACATTGTAAATAAGATCTAAAATGATATGTGCATCGTCAGATTCAGGGAAGGTGTACTGATGAAAGCCTACACGCTCACTTGCTGTCAGTTCAGCTTTTATATTATAACTTTCGAGGTCTACCTTATAATATCCTGGAGAAGCATCTTCATCATTATGAGAAAATGTTGAATAAAATCCTTTTTCTCCTTCCCCGGTAATAAAAGGGTCAAGTACTAATTTCCCCCTTGTTGGCATTACAAGAAAATCACCCAGATCTGAATGGCCCGTTCCACTAAAATTGGTGTGAGCAAACCCAATAATTGTTGTATCACGATACTGGTAACCTGCACAATATTCATATGTTTCTGTATTATAGCTACCATCAGCCTTATACATAAGCTCAAAATTGGTTTGCGGACTCAACTGAACCATCCCAAAAGGAGCTGTTGCACCCGGGTAAACATGACCCATTTTACTCGTTCCTATAAATGGATTAACATACTGTGTGTAGTTTGATATTGAATCCTGCGCTATAGTTTTTTCAGACCTGCTAATATTACAGGAAACAAAAACTGTTATGGCGAAAATAAATAATACAATATTTCTCATTTTTCTATATTATGCTTTCTCGATTACTACTTATCAGGCTGTCATGTTTTAAGCTATTTCTGGAATTTATGTCGGCCAGAGATGCAATTTAACCAATAGTCGACAATCCCCAAACTGTTTCTTAGTATCAAATCCATTTTCAGGGCTCACAGCTGTGTTGCATAGTTACCTCCAGCTTGGCTTACTTATAATAATTTGGCAGTGATCACTAATTTGAATACTTTCAAATCCTGTTTTTATTCCACTCATATAATAAGCATTGTAGCTGATGAACAAAAAATATTCAATAGGCGCTGATATAGGAGGGTCTCATATTACTTCTGCAGTGATAGACCTGAATAAGAGGAAAATTGTGAGAGACAGCATAATTGAAATTCCGGTAGATAATAAGGCCGAAGGGAGTATTATTATATCACAATGGAGCAAGGCCATTGGGGAATCAATTTCCATGGTAGGGGAAAAGAATATTAAAGGGGTTGGTTTTGCCATGCCAGGGCCTTTTGATTACCCCGGGGGCATCTGCCTGATTAAGGGTGTCCCTAAATATGAAAAACTATATGGTATCAATATTGGGGCATCTGTCAGGAAAGAACTAAAACTTGGCGATGATGTATTTTTCAGGTTTATAAATGATGCGTCTTCTTTTGCTGTAGGTGAGGCCTGGGCAGGAAAGGCTTCCAGGGCAAATAGATCGATGGCAATAACACTTGGAACCGGTTTCGGATCGGCATTTATTTCAAACAAGGCTCCCGTTGTAAGAGGAGATGATGTGCCTGAACTGGGCTGTGTTTATCATATTAAATACCGTAATGGTATTGCTGATGATTATTTCTCAACCAGGTGGTTTACATCCGGATATGAAAGCCTTTGTGGCATTAAGGCTGCAGGCGTAAAGGATGTTGCAAAGGCTGCCCGGACCAATGATTCTGTAAGAGATTTATTCAGAGAATTTGGCTCTTCACTTGGTTTATTCCTTGCTCCATGGCTTAATAAATTTGGAGCAGAAATCCTGGTTATTGGAGGAAATATCTCAAGGGCATATGATCTCTTCGGGGAATCGCTCAGATCTGGACTTAAAAAGAATAACTGCAAAACCGAAGTGGCAATATCTGAATTAAAAGAAGATGCAGCTCTTATGGGCAGTGCTTACCTTCTTGATGATGAGTTCTGGCATTCTGTAAAGGACCTGCTACGATTTATGTAAATAATATCACGACTAAAAGTTAAAATAAAAATGTCTGAAAAAGTTAATATCTCAAAAGTTCTGCCCGTTTTGATGGCCTTTCTCGTAATGAGTTTTGTAGACCTTGTAGGAATAGGGGTAGATCGCGTAAGTTCTGACCTTAATCTCAGTGCAAGTCTTGCTCAACTGATCCCGTCTGCAGCCTTCCTCTGGTTTCTCCTACTTTCTGTTCCTGTTGGCATTATGCAATCCCGCCTCGGAAAAAAGCTTATGCTAAATATTGGAATGCTAATTACGGCCCTGGGTATGCTAGTGCCATTTTTTATATACAATTATGCAATGGTACTTACAGGTTTTGCACTTCTTGGAATAGGAAATACCATAGTACAGGTTTCTGCAAACCCCCTGCTTGTAGATGTTGTGCCAGGAAACAGATCTTCGAGTTTCTTAAGCTTTTCTCAATTTATCAAAGCAATTGGTTCAATGCTTGCACCACCTCTGGCAGCAATGTTTGCTGCAAGGATGGGAGACTGGAAATTACTCTTTCTTGCATTTGGAATTGTTTCAATACTTTCGGTACTATGGTTAGGAGCAACAAGAGTAACAGAATCGAAAAATGAAGAAAGTAAAGCATCGATAAAATCAGCCTTCAAACTGCTTGAGAACAGGTTTGTGCTTTTAATGGTTCTTTCAATATTTGTTGTAGTGGGCATTGACGTTGGATTCAATTCAAATTCGGGCCAGTTCCTGATCAATAGTTTTGGATTTGAGCAAACAACTGCAGAGTCGGGAAGAAGTTTTTATTTCTTTGGTCGTATGGTAGGAACCTTTAGCGGGGCATTGCTCTTAACTAAATTCTCATCCAGAAAATTCTTCCTCTGGTCAACAATCCTTGGGATAATATCATTTATTATCTTCCTCTCGTTCCCCTGTCTGTCGAATAACCGGAGTGTCTTACTAATAGATTTTCTTATAATTATCGTCGGACTGGCAGTGTCTAATATTTTCCCTCTTGTTTTCTCAATTACCGTTCAGGAATTACCCGAACGCAGCAATGAGATATCGGGTCTTATGATGATGGCAATCTCCGGAGGAGCAATATTTCCTCCTATTATGGGATGGATTACAGATATAGGCAACAATATCCTTGGTATGTCTGTTCTGCTTATTTGTATGATTTACCTGTTTATTGTAGCTCTCTGGTTATCAAAAGCTAAGCCCTGAATCAGCATGCTCAGCTTAATATTTTAAATTTTCTTTCTGGCATTACTCTTTAAATGGTAAGATAAATAATTACTTATGTAAAACAGCTTACAGAATTGTCCTATTTTTATTCAATCTGCATTAAAACTAAGGGTAAGCGTCTCTATCTAAACACTTTTTGATATATTAGTCGAATTAACCAACCAAATATTCTTATGAAACGCTCTTTAACTATATTATGTCTGACTCTTTTTGCCGGAGGACTGAACCTTATCCAGGCTCAGATTACCGGAACAGCTCACGACTTTTCTTTAGAAACATGGGCTCCTGATCAGAATAAAATATGTGCGGTCTGTCATACCACTCATAATGCCACACCGGTTGCCACGGCTCCGCTTTGGGATCATGAAGTTACAGCGGTAACTGGCTATACTCTTTATTCATCAGCTACATTTGATTCTCACGGGGGTACAACAATTGGCGACCCTGGAGCAAGTTCAAAACTCTGCCTTAGCTGTCACGACGGCACTGTAGCGCTCGAAAACTTTGGCGGTGTAAGCAGTGGAGATCACTACATCAGCACTGCCAATCGCATTGGTGGAGTTGACGGAGATAATCTGGCCAATGAGCACCCCATATCATTTGAATATACTTCTTTTCTTGCAGGATTAGATGATGGTCTTCGTGACCCGTCAACAACTGATGTGCCGGCACTTGGTGGCACAATTTCAAATACAATGCTTTTTGCAAATAAGATGGAATGCGCTTCCTGCCACGATGTTCATAATAGTTATAATGTACCATCATTGCTTAAGATCAGCAATACAAACAGCCAGCTTTGCCTGACCTGCCACAACAAGTAAAATTTATTATTTCTACTCAATATTTTTATTGTCGGCATAAACTGCCTCTATAGTTTTGATACTGCTATGAAGAAAGCACTTTTTATCAAGAAGGGACTGCTAAGCCTTATTCTGTTATCAATGATATCATGCCTGGATCAGCCTTCAAGACCCATAGGCCCTGATGATATTGTTATTTACCCTCAACCACCGGGTAAAACAAGAATTCAGTATCTGACATCTATCAGTACTTCATCAGATTTCGAGGGAGAGCAAAGCAAATTAGATAAATTTCTGATCGGAGAAAAGACACCCTTGTCAATTGTTAAGCCCTACGGAGTAACAGTGAATGGGTCAAAGATCTATATTTGCGATACTGGTACCAGGGGATTGGTTATTCTAAATATGGAAGATCAATCCTTTAATGTGTTTAGACCCGGCGGTAAGGGACAACTACAAATGCCATTTAATTGTGACCTTGATTATGAGGGCAGGCTCTATATAGCAGATGGAAATCGAAGACAGGTAGTAATATTTGATAAAGAACTTAATTACCTTAATGAACTGAGCCTTAAGGATAATGCAAAACCCACAGACGTAAAAGTTGATAGCACATTTATCTATGTAAGCGCATCCGACAAGCATAGAATTGAGGTATATAACAGAAGTGATCTTAGTCTCAAAACAATTTTCCCTAAAGCCGGTAGTGATCAAAAAGAATACCTCTACCAGCCTTTAAATATTGAACTGGATAAAGACTATGTATATGTCTCAGATATAGGTGATTGTTCGGTTAAAGTATTTGATAAAAACTCAAAACTCAAAAATAGTTTTGGCAGCCCGGGTAATAGCCTTGGACAATTTACCAGGCCAAAAGGAATATCTGCCGACAAGGATGGAAATATTTATGTTGTTGATGCAGCTTTTGAAAATGTCCAGATTTTTAACAGCACAGGAGATCTTTTGCTGTATTTTGGAGGTACTTACACCGGGCCGGGCGGGATGTGGCTCCCTGCAGATGTAACTATCGACTATAATAACCTGGAGTATTTCAGTAAATATGTCGATCCGGCCTTTAAACTAGAATATCTTATTTATGTAAGCAACCAATATGGTCCTGATAAATTAAGTATATACGGATTTGTCGGGCTCACAGAATAGTAATGCAAGTGTGAAGATTAATTGGCTTATATATATTTTTTTTATGTTGTTCTGTGGGATATTATTCTCCTGCTCAGCACAAAAAAATTATAAAACACTATCACTGTTCTTTGATGGTGTTCCCAATCCTGAAGAAAAAGCCAGTACTATAAATTATAATGCTCCCGGGATTTCAACCGATACCCTGGGAGAGGCGATTGATTCAACAAGGATTATCAGTAAAATTATCTATCACAGCCCTTATCAATCCAAAGGATGTGATTTCTGCCACGACAGGAGTTCAGTTGGGACTATGATACTTGATGAGCCGGATCTATGTTATCAGTGCCATGAGAACTTCAGCGATGTGTACCCCATTACTCATGGTCCAGTAGACGGTGGTTTCTGTACAGAATGCCACAATCCACACTCAGGCAAAGAAGATGGCCTGCTAAGGGATAAAGTAAATAATTTATGCTTTTACTGTCATAATGTAGAAGAACTTTCAGAATTTGATATGCACAGGGAAGGAGATGATTTTCTGTGTACAGATTGTCACAGTCCGCATGGCGGAGAAAGCAGCTTAATGTTTATTGAATGAAGCGAAAAAGAATATATAGCATATTGTTCTTTTTACTGATTGCTATTTCAGTAAACTCGCAGAACTCACCTTACTCCCTTGGCTTCTGGTACTTCAGGCCGGTATCAGGTGAAGTTAGCATGCTGGGTGGTTACCGTACACTTTCCTCCCGGTTTAACGAGTTCAATGAAAATCTTAATTCCACACTTTTGCTGGGGGGAATAAAACTTAACTCCACCAGCTACATGTGGGATCCGGATATTATTGCCTTCAATATTGGTGGTGAATACAATCCTGAATTCAGAGACGACAGATATCTTGTAATACCCGACAGGTCTGAAGTAAGGACTTTATCAAAATTAAATCTTCAGTCATCTGTATTTAATAATAAAGCTGTCAGCCTGAATACCTTCTATAACATCAATAACTCATATTTTAACCGGGAAAATCTGACCAATGTAAGATCTGAAAACAGGCAGCTGGGGGCAATGCTTTCGGTTTCGAATAAGATATTACCCCTCAGACTAAGCTACAGGGATATGAAATGGGATCAGACAGAGACTGAGTCAGGAAGATATTTTTCAATGGGACAGAGAAGTTTTGAGGCAAGTACAGATAAATCATTTTATGGCAACGACAACCATGAATTAAAATATTCAATAAGAGATTATAAATACAGGTATGATAATCTAAGGGATGTAGACAATCTTGTATCACATATTGATCTTATCAGCCAGTTATTTATAGATTCTGACAGAAAATACGGACTCAATTCAAATATATCTTACTATAACCAGGAGGGAACATATACCTATTCCAGATTCGAAGTAAATGAACGATCTTTTCTTCATTTTCCTTATGATATTGACCTTACTGCCAATTACAGGTTTTATAGGATGGACGATCCAAACCAGTCGATAATTGTGAATAAGGCCGGCGGCGAAATCAAACATAAATTATACAAAAGCCTTGTCAGTCAGGCCTACTTTGATTATACAGTGTCCTCACACACAATTTACAAAGAGAAGAGCCTTATTTCCGGCACCCGGTTTAACTATACAAAAAAAACAAGCTTTGGAATGATAAACCTGGGTTATCATTTTTTCGCACATAAAAACAGCGTCGAAGGAGAAGCAAATATTATAGAAATAGTCAGAGAGGAACACCGGATAAGTGATATCGATGTCACAATTCTGTATAAGCCATATGCAGACCCATTAAGTATTGTTATTAGCGATATTACATCTACTATTATTTACCAGGAAGGGCTGGATTATATTATAAATTCAATTAATGATTTCACTGAGATAGTCAGAATTCCAGGCGGACAAATAGCTCAGGATGAATCTGTATTGATCAGCTATGCGGCCATCCAGCCCGGATCATATAATTACCTCGCAATAAATAATACATTATCATCAAGCATACTGTTTTTTGACAGAATCCTGGAACTATATTACCGTGGATCAGCACAGGAATACCCCAGGGTGGAACAAACAGAATTTCTAACCCTGAACAGGTTCTACCAGAATGTTACCGGGCTGAGAATTCACTATAAAATAGCAACTGCCGGTATAGAATATGACTACTATAATTCTGACCTGATTCCCTATAAAAGGATGAATTATTACCTGAATATAAACCTGAAAATAAAATCACGCATGCTGCTTTCAGTAAATGGGACTCTCAGGGATCATCAAATTCTCGACCAGGACCTCAACTATATATATTCAAACCTGTCAACCCGCTTTACTTACTCAATAAATAGCTGGAGCAGACTTAATATTGAAGGATCATATCTAAAGCAAAATGGCCGTACAATCGACTTAGACTTAATTACTGCTAAAACAGAACTGGTTGCAAGCCTCAGAAAATTAACACTAAGGGGCAGCTTTAATATTTACAAAAGAAGTTATGCCCAGAGTGAATTTCTATATACCGGAACTCAATTACAAATAATCAGAAAATTTTAAATACATACCATCATGAAAACATTATTAAGCCTAATTATTGGAATATTCGCTCTTTTATCAATTGAGAGACCTGGTAATTCTGGCAATACAGAAATTAAAGATAAGTGCATTGATTGCCATAGTGATCTTATTGAAGGCTCCGTGGTTCACCCAATTGCTGAAGAAGGTTGCGATCTTTGCCATAGCTCAACTGGCAAAAAACATCCGGGAAAAGAAATAGGATATAAACTGGTCGAACCATATCCCGAACTGTGCTATATGTGTCACGATACTAAAACAACAAAAGAGCAGGTTCACTCTCCGGTAAAAGATGGCAATTGTTCAAATTGTCATTCTCCACACAGTACCGATAACAGATCACTTATCCTGAATGACTTCTCTGAAAACTCCTGCCTCGATTGTCACTATGTTGAAACAGAAGATATTAAAACAGTGCATGGGCCGGTAATGAAAGGTGATTGCCAGAGCTGCCATGACCCTCATCATTCTGATAATCCATATAACATAAAAAAGGAACTTAAAGATATGTGCCTGACCTGCCACGACAAACAAATTGAGTCAGGTGACAGAAAACTGGATGCCATATCACCTCTTCTGGTTGAAGGAAATGTAATACATGGGCCCGTCGATAACGGAGACTGCACCAGCTGTCATTTCCCTCACTCTGGCGAATTCCCTTTTCTGCTTGTAAGCGAATACCCTGTGGAACAATACGCTGATGCTACAGCCGAAAATTTTGATCTCTGCTTTATGTGTCACGATATAGACATGCTTACACAGCAAAATACAGACTATGCCACTAACTTCAGAAATGGCACAACCAACCTTCATTACCTGCATATAAATGGAAACAGGGGTAGGAATTGTAACCTGTGTCATAATGCACACGGAGCTCCACGAGAACATATCCTCGAGGAAACCGTTCTTTTCGGAAGGTGGGAAATGCCTATGAAGCTGGAACTAAACGAAACAGGCGGTTCCTGCGCTACAGGCTGCCATAAAAAGCTTAAATACAGTAGAGTAATCGAATAACTACTTAGTTAGCTCTGCATTTTCAACTATTGTGCTGTACTTGTATCCGTAACCAAAATCACGGTCAATAGCAAGTATTCCTGAGAATATAACCTGATCTCCAACTGTTACTACATCAGAGGTTGTAATTGTAAGGTCGTACTCGCCTGAGTAATCAGTGCCATCCTGGATATGTACCCAGTTTTTATTCATAATGGCCGGATTATATTTAGTTACCTCACCCTTAACCGTAATTCTTTTGCCCACAAGGTTTTCCCTGTCCTTTAAAATCTCGGCAATCGTCAATAATCCCTCCTCATGCTGGATATCGACATCCTTCTTATCGCTTGAAATATTTGCAACATGCTCGGTGGCATCCTGGTTATAATCAATCTCTTCAGCCTGGGTGGCCATAACCGGACCCTTATTTCCCCCTTTACAGGCTGCCAGCATAACTATTGCAGCCAAAATAAACACTCTTTTTATCATAATTCTATATTTTGGCGCAAAATAATAAAAAACTCTTCTGTAAACGCATACAGAAGAGTTTTTATAATCATAAATTTTTTTCCTTGGTTGGTCCGAACGTTTCTGTCCCGACTCTGACTCTTAAATGAGTCAACACAATATTACACGAAAGGATTTATATAAACATATATTTTTATAACAAAAACCCTTAAGCTGCTGCCAAAGATATTTTTATGTGATATACAACAAATTATATCAATATATACAGCAAATATCAATTGCATAAAATGAGAATAATTAAATATAAAATAAATTCATAATTTCGTTCCTTATACCAATATACTATCTTGTATTATATGCTGCTTACCAGAATCATTATTACCTGCACAATAATATTCTCTACCCTGGGATTTTGCCTAGGGCAGTCTCCTGAGAATAAATCAGATATTAAATGGATCCGAAATATTCCAGGAACGGATATAAAGGAAAGAAAGACAGCCATTCAAATTCTTGAAGGAATAGTTTTTGGCCAGGAAGACATAAGTATTTCAAGACCTGTGGATGTTATAAATTCTTCTCCAGGTGAGGGATGGATCCTGAGCCAGGGAAATGGGGAAATAATCAGCTACAGCGGATCTGAGCTATCGAAAGTAAAAATTAAGAAGAATAAAAACTATTCGTTTAGATCTCTTGTATCAGCTTACTATATCAAAGGTAGGGGATTACTATTTTCCGACTCCGCAAATGATATGATTTATCTCCTGGATAATAAGGGAAATCTCAAAATGTTCTGCAAACAAGAGATACTGCTCAGGCCCACCGGAATAGCATATAATAAGGTAAGCCAGGAGCTTTGGGTAGTAGAATCAGGCGGACATCGTATTAGCATTTTCAATAAAGATGGTGCGCTGTTAAGAAGGGTTGGAGAGAGAGGAACAGGACCTGGCCAGTTTAATTTCCCCACACATATTGATATAGATAAAGATGGTAAGGCATATATAGTTGATGCGATGAATTTCCGGGTACAAATTTTAAGTTCCGAAGGAAATTACCTTTCATCCTTCGGTGAACAGGGCGATGCATCGGGAAAATTTGCACGTCCCAAGGGTATTGCTGTTGACCGGGAGGGAAATATTTATGTGGCAGATGCATTATTTAATACCATACAGATATTCAACAAAGAAGGTGCTTTTCTTTATTACTTCGGAAGTAAAGGCTCAAAAAACGGGGAGTTCATTATGCCTTCCGGCTTGGAAATAGATGATATTGGCTATATTTACGTATCCGATAGTTATAACAATAGGATACAGGTATTTAAACCAAGCATATATAAGTAGATGACAAAGAAAATCTGGCACCTGTTTATTTTTTTATTTGTAATCAGCCCTTCGCTGTATTCACAATCGCTTGTTAACTCTCTGCATAATCTTTCATCTTCGGGTCCGGGTTCAATAAGAGCAGCATCAGAGCAGG